>JAYUJV010000525.1:0-5400 GCA_043764975.1 Saprospirales bacterium | reverse complement strand
ATTTTCTTGAATCCGAAGACCGATCCTTTTTCTAATACGAATAGTAATAAACTAATTGGCGAAAGCCAAAAAATCATTTCTTCTTACATCGGGAGTTCTAAATATGACATTGGCCACACCATGAGTACTGGTGGTGGTGGATTGGCTGATTTGGGCGTTATTTGTCAAAATAACTTCAAAGCAAGCGGAATTACAGGATTAACAGCACCTATCGGCGACCCTTATGACATTGATTATGTAGCGCATGAAGTTGGTCATCAATTTGGCGGCAGCCATACGTTCAATAGTTCTACTGGCAGTTGCGCGGACAATATTGATGGCAAATGGGCTTACGAAACAGCGAGTGGCATCACGATTATGGCCTATGCGGGCATCTGTTCGCCGCAAGATTTGGCGCCACATAGCATCGACAATTTTCATGTGGGTAGTTTGGAGCAAATCATAAAATATTCACGCGAGGCGCAAGGCAATACTTGTCCCGTAAAAGATACGATTACGAATTATGCACCGACAGTTTTGGCTGGTTCGGGCGGATTTACGATTCCGAGAAACACACCTTTCAAGATGTTTGGCGCGGCGAAAGATGCTGATGGCGACCTCATAAAATACAGTTGGGAGCAATATGATCGAGGCACGCAAGGCAATATAAATGCAAAAGATCCGAAAGCGCCAATATTCAGATGTTTTTCGCCAACCAATGACTCGGTGCGTGTGTTTCCGCAATGGAGTGATATTTTGAGTCAAAAAATAACTTATGGCGAAGTGTTGCCCGATGTGGAGCGCAAGCTCAATTTTAGGGTTGTGGCGCGCGATTATCGCAATGCGACCAATGGCGGCGGTGGTACTTGTTGGGGCAATTACCTGATAAAAGTTGATGCACAAGGGCCATTTCGGGTTACATATCCAGCTGCAAATACGGACACAATGTATATGGACGGCTACACGACCATAAAATGGGATTTGGCTGGTTCGGATTTAGCACCTGTCAATTGCAAAAAAGTAAATATTTATATGAGCATTGATGGTGGCAAAAAATTTGATATTTTATTAGCAAAAGAAACAAATAATGATGGAAATGAAGCCGTAATTATTCCTATTATGCCATTTTCTGATGCTGTTCGCATCAAAGTAGAAGCATCGGACAATATCTTTTTTAATATTTCGCCTGTGGATTGCGTGATTGCAAAAGCCTCAAAACCTGCTTTGACGATTGCTGCTGGGCCTTCGTTTCAACAAATTTGTTTACCAAAAACAGCTCAGATTTTCATCAAAACGCGTGCCGTTGGCGGTAGTAAAAACGACACAACACAAGTTGCGTTGATGAACGTCTTGAAACCAGGATTTACCTTTAATTTTTCAAAAAAGACGTTGATCGAAAATGACAGCACACAATTGACCATTGATTTTCCGAAGGACAAAAACGATACGTTGGTCGCGATTGTTCGACTAATTAAAAACAGAAAAGATACTATTTTTAATCAAATGACGATTATTGGCGTTTCGACAGATTTGTCGGATGTGGCGATGGTTTCGCCGAAAGACGAAACAGAAGGATTGACAATTTTACCAACTTTTGAATGGAAAAAATCCAAGAATGCCACAAGTTATGATTTTCAACTTTCGGCAGATCCGAGTTTCAAATCTACAATTGTGAACATAAAAGATACTACTGCTACCACAATTTCATTGACCAATCCATTAGAAGAAACGAAGGTGTATTATTGGCACATAAAAGCCAAAAACGTCTGTAAGTCAATTGATTATCTTCCGAATAACTTGTTTTTGACGCGCGTAACGAACTGTTTGGTTTATAATTCTACGCTCAAATCGAACATTTCAGCATCTGGCACACCAACAGTCGATAATACAATTCAGGTTTCGGACAGCCTTGATGTCATTGCGGTCAGCGTACCTCAAATTACAGGCACACACGAGAGTTTCGATGAATTACAGATGTCGCTTGTTGCGCCGAATGGTAAAATAATTAATTTGTTTAAAGACCAATGTTTACCGATTTCGACAAGTTTCAATCTACATTTCGACGAAGGTTCTAAGATCCCTTTCCAATGTCCGCCGAACAAATTTTTTACGCCTTTGATGCCTTTGGATACGCTTTCAAAATTGGCTGGCGTAAAATCTCAGGGACTTTGGAAATTGAGAATAAAAGACACGCAAGCACAAGCTGGCGGCGCACTCACAGCTTGGCAATTAAAATTATGTTTGCCGACGCAACAAAAAAAGCCATATCTTGTTAAAAATATTCCTTTTGTGTTGGATCAGAATACAAAAAAGACCGTTACAAATGCTTATTTGGAAGTTAAAGCGGATGGCAAAACAGACGAAGAATTACAATATATAATCTTGAAAACGCCAACCGAAGGCTTTTTGCAAAACAACAATCTAAAAATTGATGTGGGTTCTACATTCACTCAAAAAAATATCAATGATGGCGTATTGAATTACACTTCCGTAAAAAAATCGTTGATTGATTCGGTACAGTTTATTGTACTCGATGGCAAAGGTGGATTTTTGACAAAGCAATGGTTCAAAATATACATCACGGTTGTTGGCACAAATGATTTGCAAACCGAAACGTTGAAGTTTTTCCCGAATCCTGCATCGAAGCAAATTAGTATTGTTTTGCCACAAGCACCGACTCAAAAAATGGAAGTCACAATTTATAACATTACTGGTCAAGTTGTGATTAAGCAAGCAATTGATAATCAAATTATAGATATTGATATACAAAATCTAGCAAATAGTCTATATTTTGTAAAAGTTAAAGGAGAAAACCATACTTTTACAGGACGATTTATTAAGGAATAATTTTTGCTTCTTTTAGAGATTCGTGGAATAGATTCAAGTGCTTGCTTTTAGGCATTCATTCTATTCGTATTAAGTATGAAAGTATTAAGTATTGCAGTTTTTACAATATCTAAGAGAAAAAGTATTAAGAGAAAAAGTATTTTAATATTTAAAATGCTGATTTAAAGTTAATTATCTCGATTTGAATACTTTATACTCAAATACTTAATACTTCTTGATTAATACAAAAACTTACCGCACTATTCATATTCAAAAAAATCAAAAGAACATAATTTTTTAATTCAATATTAAAATAAAAACAATGAAACACCTTTTATTAAGCCTAATTTGTACGTTCGGCGTGTTGAGCGTTTCTGCTCAAAGCAATGTTTGGAGAGCTGTGAGCGAAAGCAATATTCAGCTTGAACAATATAATAAACGTTCGGTACGTCCAAGTGCATTTTCTACATTTGAACTTGACGTGAATGTCTTGCAAACGCAATTGACGCAAGCGCCCATGGAAATGACCAACGAAGCGCGCAGCAAAGCCATTTTGGTAGAGTTGCCTTTGGCTGACGGTCGTTTTGAAACTTTCAAAATCGTCAATTCGCCAATTGCAGAGCCTGGTTATATGGCTTTGCACCCCGAATTGGGCGCATATTCTGGTATTTCGGTCAATCATAGCAACTGGACAACTCGTTTGGTGGTCACACCAAGTGGTTTCGATGCCGTTATCACGACCGATGAAGGTCAAGTATATATCGAAACTTATGCTTCAGATCAAACCAAATATTATATTGTTTACAATACAAAAGATTTGGATTTGACAAATATTCCATTATCTGGTCCAGTGACTTGTGGTGTGCATAAGCAAGAAACGATACAAGACATCATCAAAGAAGGTCAAGAAGTGAATAGCCGTGGCAAGTTAGCAGAAGCCGTTACGATTCGTAAATACCGTTTAGCAGCAGCTACAACTGGCGAATTTGCAGCATTGCACGGTGGCACAAAGGCTTCAACGACAGCTCATTTATTTAAAGTAATGAATAAAGTAAATGAAGTTGTAGGCAAAGAAGTAGCCATTCGTTTGAGTTTGATAGATAAAAATGATACATTGGTATTCATTGATAAAAATAAAGATCCATATCCAATTGGTAATCAAGGTGGTGCAATGGTTGGTACGAATACTGGTACATTGGCCAAATATGTAGGGTTGTTGAATTATGATTTTGGACACGTATTTACTGGCAGCTGTACGGATGTTGGCGGTGTAGCAAGTGGTTTGATTTGTACCCAAAACGGAAAAGGAAATGGCGTAAGTTGCGACCAAAGTTCTGATGCAATCTTGTTGGCAGTAACCATTACGGCACACGAAATGGGACACCAAATGACTGCAGCGCATACCATGAGCGATTGTGAAGGTGTTGCGCCAGCTCAATTGGGTTCGAGTATCAAGATAGAACCTGGTAGCGGAACAACCATCATGAGTTATGACGGTGGTTGTGGAAATCAGAACTTGACTGGTGTTTATTGGAAACCAAATGGCTATTATCATGCAGGTAGTTTAGATCAGATAATTAGTTACACGCGTACAAATGTGGGCAATAGTTGCGCCCAAAAATTGACGAGTACCACTAATATGATTCCTGAAGTGAATTTTGACTATAAAAATGGATTTAATATTCCGATATCGACACCATTTATATTGCAAGGCACAGCGACAGATGCAGACAATGATGTACTGACTTATGCTTGGGACGAATTTGATAGAGGTGTACAAGCATCGCTTGGAAAACCAGTTACAGATGCTGCTATTTTTAGGTCTTATACGCCATCTACTGATGGCAATGTTCGTATTTTTCCAAACATGGCTTCTATTGTAACCAATAAAAAAGTAGTTTCGGAATTGTTACCAACTTATGATCGAAAATTAACTTTTAGATTGATTGCACGTGATGCTAAACCAGAAGGTGGAACAGCTTGGAAAGAAGTAAAATTTTATGCTTCGGAAACGGCAGGTCCGTTTTTGGTAAAATTCCCGAATACGAGCAAAGACACTTTGACCGCTAATAAATATACAGAAATAAAATGGGACGTGGCCAAAACCAACAACACTTTGGTCAATTGTCAGAAAGTAAGCATTGCGCTTTCCACGGACGGCGGTTATACTTATCCAACCAATTTGTTGTTGAATACGGACAATGATGGCAGTGAATTTGTCTTGATTCCAGATATAGCATCCACTAAAGCGCGCGTTCGTGTATTGGCGGCAGACAATATTTTCTTTGATATTTCAAATGAAGATTTACAGATTGTAGCAGCTACAAAACCGACGTATTCATTGACATATCTGTTGGATAATCCACAAGTTTGCTTGCCAGGAACGGCGAATGTGAACGTAAACACGACAGCTTTGGCTGGTTTTACGAAAGATGTGACTTTTCAAGTTGTGAGTGGTTTGCCGAACAAAGCGGTGGCTACATTTACAAAAAATCCTTTGCCAGCAGGCGAAAAAACAAATTTAAAACTTGATTTGTCAAAAACAGATACAACTGGTTTTTTCAATATCGTGCTTCGCGCAACGAGCGATGGCGT
>JAYUJV010000524.1:0-2043 GCA_043764975.1 Saprospirales bacterium | reverse complement strand
GTTATGTTTTGTTCATCATCGATAAATATGCGGGTGCTAAAAACTTGATTGACGAAATGAAATTGGTGCATCCGAAAGTAAGGTAAGTTATTGATTATCAATATTTTATTGATAAAAAAATATTAAATATGGTAAATACTGATAAGCCAATGAAATATGATGCAAATCGTATCATTGGTACTTTTGGACTCGAAAGAGGTACTGAATGTGAAATATTATCACATTTAATGTCAGTAAATGGCGTGTTAGAGCCGAAATATGTTGATTTTTTAGAAGAACATCGTCAATCTTTAATAAAATTTGGTGATTATTGGAATGAAGAAGAGCTAAAGATGAATTTTTTGGCTCATATTTTTTATGTCGCTCAATTACATGAACCCAAAAAGATAAATGTATTTTACGAAAGGACGATAAAAGCAGAATTGAATGGTAAAAAAGAGTCAGTAAAATGTGATTGTATCGTCGCAAAGCCTTTCGGAATTTACGACCCACAAGTGCCATATTTTTTCCTCCAAGTGGCCCCATCCCAACCTTCCCCAAAAGGGAAGGAGAAAAAAATAAATGAGGACGCCGAAGGTCAAATGCTATTGGCGATGTTGATTGCACAGAAAGAAAACAACAATGACAAGCCAATTTATGGGTGTTATTTGCAAGGAAAAAACTGGGTTTTTACGACATTGCATCAAAGTAATTATTGTGTAAGCAGACAATTTGATACTTCGCAAAAAGCTGATTTAGAGCAAGTTATACTTATATTAAGAAAATTGAAATCAATTATTTTGACTGATTTAATTTAATATACAAACGGATTTTTATTAATATATTCAAAAAGAAAGGCTACTTCACACTTGCGAAGTAGCCTTTCTTTTTTGAATTAAAAAAATTAAGAAAATTAAAAAAATTAAAATAATAATTTTAAAAAATATTGAATATTGGTTTTTTGAATTGTAAATTTCCCAATTTCCCAATTTCCCAATTTCCCAATTTCCCAATTTCCCAATTTCCCAATTTCCCAATTTTTTTTACTCCTTCATAAATGCCTTCAGCTCATAAATCGCATTTTTATTCAGTCCAGTATCGAGTTGATTTATTTGATATTGAAGTTCTTTGTGCGCGTTTTCGGACAAGAACCAACCGAGTGGCAATACGGCTCTATTGGGATTGTAATCTAAGTCGATGCGCAACATTTTTGCGTTCAAATCTGATGTAAGTAATTGACTATCAAAAGGTTTTGAGATAGATTGTGTCGCCCAAGCACTGACGAAACCAAAAATTGGCGCCATTTCGTAAGTTGCGCCAAGCGTAGTTGGGTTCGATTCGAGGTTAGAACCATTGGATAAATAGAGAACCAAAAAATCACTTTTTACCGTAGCTGTATCTTCACTTGCGCGCAACTCGCGCAACAATTGCCAAAGGCTATGCAAGCCAGTATTGTCAATATTTCCGCCATCTATGAGGTGTCCGTTTCGAGTGTTTGTGACTGGATTGAGCAGCAAAGCTGGCGGTGTCACAATCGGAAAACGAGCCGATGCACTTGCGGCAGCCTTGAGCGGCACGTCAGCTTGTAAATCATGCAATACATCAGTCGTTTTCAAAAAATAATGTTCTGTATCAAGTTTGTCGTTACAGAGGATTGCTTTTTTGCCGCTTTCGACATGAGCCGCATTCAAGAGTAACAAAGGTGCAGTTGAACTCAAGTTTGAAAGCCCTTTATTGAGTTGTCCAGAGTTGTTGGTTTGGGCATCAAAATGGGTTGAAAAAGCAGCTTCCAGAAACCGAGCGCGACAATTAGACTTGAAAGGATAGGGTAGTAAGCGCTGCACCACATCGGCATATACAAAGCCTGAAGTAAGCGAGGAAAGAAAATCTGATGCGCAAATATTATTCACAGTTGATTGATAATCAGTGTTTTGTGTATTGGCTTCGTGTGCAGCGGTGTACATGGTCACGCCAACGCTTCCGCCCGATGCGCCACTCATGGCGAAGATAGAATGATAAAAATCAGGCCCAATTTCTTTTTCTAAGGCTGCCAATACGTTGGCA
>JAYUJV010000523.1:0-5417 GCA_043764975.1 Saprospirales bacterium | reverse complement strand
AATCACAATTGTCGAGGGCAAAAGATGCGCTTCGTACCAAAATTGAAAAAATAAACAATTATCGTCATGCAGAAACCAAATGATGATTTAGAAAAAATCTTCAATGAGCGCTTCCAAGATTACGAAGCACCAGTTGATGATACTGAATTTGATGCTATTCGCGCCAAAATGCAAGCGCCTACCAATCCAAACAAAAAGCGTTATGCGCTCGCCGCATTACTCCTTTTGTTCATCTCTACTTGTACTTACATACAGTGGCGTGGCGTAGCTGTGCAGACAGCTAACGAAGCAACTATTAGTAAACAAACTGCTGAAAAATTAAGTAACGTTGCTGATAATAAAATTAATAAAAGTATTAAAGAAAATATAAAATTAAATACAAATACTGATATTCAAAATATTGATAATCAATTATTTATAAATAAAAAAGAAAATAATAAATTAGAAAATAAAGCTAAAACGAAGGCTTTTGAAAATAAAAAATCCAATACTGATTTTATTAATGAAAATAAAAAAACAATAGAAGTTACAAAACAATCGTTGAAAAATATTGGCAGACTAATCGCCTCGAATCCAGAATCGACGAACACAAAAGTAATCGTTCAATCGCCTACGATTGAAGCGCAAAATACAACTGGAATTCAAAATATTGAGGCTTTAATAACTGAAAAAACAACAACAAAGCAAACGATTGAAAACACAACTGTACAAAACGAAAAAATAATGCCTTTTGAGCTTATTCCAAATCTCCAAATTGAGTTATTAGCCATCAATAATACGCGCGAATTAAGCAATTTACCGAGCATAACGCAGTATAGTAAAAAGCAAGCTAAAACATCGTTTCCGATCTTTTTTAATAGCTCTATTACGCCTACTTGGACAAGTTACCGCATTAGCTCTAACAAAGAAGATGACAAGTTTGTGAGTGACGTTATATTGGCACAAAACGTTGTGAACCAACGACTTGGATTACGACTTGCTGCTGCTTTAGATTTGCAATTACATAAAAAATTGATTTGGCGCAATGAATTTGCGGCATCTGTTTCGCCAATAATTGTAGAATATAAAACCAAAGAAATAGACAACGAAAACCTTAATATATTTGCACTGAACGCGCAAAGTATCAGTGTGCAACCGAGTTTCAAAACAACAGATGTAGCACACAATCAGTTGCATAATTTGTATTCACTTCAAAGCGGATTGGTGTATAATACGCCTTTCGGATTGGCGGTGCAAGCGGCGGCAGCTTATCAATATGATAATTATTTTAAGGCAAGCCGTTGGACTACACATTTGGGCATCGAGCGCAGCTTCAAGTTGGGACGCAACACGCTTTCGGTTGGGCCTTTCGTCGAAATTCCATTGAGCCAAAAAGCCTTTTCGCTCGACAATACGATTTACGTGAGTCCTACATTTTCGGGTATCAATTTCCGTATTGGTAAATAAAAAGTTTAAAAATTAAACATAGTATTCAATAATTTATGCTTGAAAAAATGTTGTATTGTTATCGTTATGTAAACAATACAACATTTTAATATCAGCGTAAAAAAACTCTAATCGTAGTGTAAAACCTTATGCACTCTAGTTTAGTATAATATTAGCAGTCATTTTATGAAACAAAATGAATAGTTAAGCGTTTTTACTATTTGTATCTTTACAGATAATTTCGTTTATCTTAATTTTCAATTCATACATCATTTTTATCCATACATAGGTTCCATGTCCCAAATGTTTCCAAACCGAAATTGGCTGTATTTTATGGTCATATTGTGCGCGCTTACGTCTTGTAATGTGTTTCATCATTTTCATAATGAAGAGGAAGAAGAATCGAAAGAGAAATTGCGCAATGATCCTGCCGAGCATTTCTTTTTGGCGCGTGCTTATCCTGCCAAATCATTAGACATAAACGTTTATCATCAAGCCTTGCAAACTGCACAACGTCAAGATGTGGAGGCAACGCCAGCGCGTGGTTCTGTACCAACTTGGACGGTAGAAGGCCCAGGAAATATTGGCGCGCGCGTGAACACGATTACGGTTCATCCGACCGATACGTCGATTGTTTACATTGGTTTTTCGACTGGTGGCGCTTGGAAAACCACAAATGGTGGCGCAAATTGGTCGCCTATTTTTGATGCAATGTCTTATCTATCAATAGGTTGCATAACCTTAGATCCACAAAATCCGAACACCATATATATAGGCACAGGTGATCCGAACGTAACTGGTTATCCATTTGTCGGCAACGGCTTGTATAAATCGACGGATGCTGGGGCAACTTGGAAAAATATTGGGCTTGTCGAAAGCAGAATCATCTCGAAAGTAATTGTACACCCAACGCAGCCGAACACGATTTGGGTCGCAACTATGGGCAATCCGTTTGCACGCGACGACAAACGCGGTTTGTTCAAGACAACAGACGGCGGCACAACTTGGACTAAAGTGCTTTATATTGGCCCCGAAACTGGCATTACAGATGTCGAAATTAGCCCAAGCAATCCGAACGTATTGTATGCAGCAAGTTGGGATCGTATTCGGAACAATCAAGAATCGATTGTGAGTGGTATTCATGCCAAAGTTTATAAGACCATCAACGGCGGCACGAATTGGACAACGGTTTCTGACAACGGTTTGCCCGATGGCGAATTGAGCCGAATTGGTCTGGCTATATCTGGTACAAATGGTGATGTGGTATATGCCCTTTATCAAACGACTGGCGTTAATCTCGAAGGGATTTATAAAACCTCGGACGCTGGCGCATCGTGGGATTTTGTGCCGACATCTGCCGAAATGAAAGCAAATTTGACTGGTGGCATGGGTTGGTATTTTGGAAAAATAGAAGTTAATCCTCTGAATGACAGTGACTTATGTGTACAAGGCGTACACTCGTACCGCTCAAAAGATGGCGGCTCGAATTGGGAAAATTTTTCAGAAATGATGAACGATATGCACGTCGATCACCATGCGTTTATTTATAAAGGCAATCGATTGTATATAGGTACAGACGGAGGCGCTTATACTTCGAGCAACAACGGCAACTCTTGGCGCAACCTCGAAAACATACCGACTTCACAGTTATATCACGTTGATTTGAATCCTAATTTTCCTGACCGAATCTACGCTGGCGCGCAAGACAACGGTACGATTGTCGGCAATGCTGCTTCGGCGAATAACTGGAAGCGTATATATGGTGGCGATGGTTTTCGGACTCAATTTATATTGGGCGACACGATGTCTTTTTATGCCGAAACGCAGCGCGGCGATATTTGGCGCACCAATGATGGTGGGCAAAATTTTGATAGCGCGTATTTCGGAATCAGTGGCAACGATCGCCGAAGCTGGGACACGCCGTATATGATTTCGCGCATCAATAAAACGGTGATGTACACTGGTACGCATCGTTTTTATAAAGGTACGACTACCGTAAACGCTAATTGGAAACCGATGAGTACGGACTTGACAAAAGGCGATTTGTATGGTGGCAGTTTCAACGTCATTTCTACGATTGACGAAAGTCCTAAAAATGCAAATATTTTGTATGCTGGCACAAGCGATGGCAACGTGTGGCGTAGTATGAATGCTGGCGTAAATTGGGAGAAATTATCGGGTTTACCCGACCGATATGTAACTTGTATCAAGGCGCATCCAGATTCCTCGAATGTGGTTTATGTATCGTTTTCGGGTTATAAATACAACGAAAATCTGAGCTATTTATATCGTTCAAATGACAACGGAACTACTTGGAAACCAATGAGTTATAATCTACCTGGTTTAGCAATCAATAATATTAATATTGTATCGGATAGAGAGTTGTATGTCGCGACTGATGGCGGTGTTTATCACAGTGAAGGCTTTCCGATTCCGACTTGGGCGCGCTCAGGCGATATGCCTTATGTGCCTGTTTATGACCTTGCATACAATGCGCCTAATAAGCGATTATTGGCCGCTACGCATGGCCGTAGCATCATGAGTATCGCTACCGATGACTTGCATAAATTGGATCGTCCTTTGACTATTTATCTCAAAAGTGCTAACGGCAAAACGCTTACCAATACAACTGTTAGCGTAGAATGGGGTGCATATAAATCTTCACAAATTATTAATAATCAAGATTCTATCAATTTTATTTTATATAATATTAATGTAAATGATAGTTTGAAAATAAAAATAGAACGCAACGATAAAGTTGATAATGGCGTATCGACAACCGATTTGGTGGCGCTTCAAAAACATATTTTGAATGTTGCGAGATTCGATATTCCGTACAAATATTTTGCGGCTGACGTGAATCAATCGAATACAATAACGACTTTCGATATCGTTTCGATCCGAAAAGTGTTGTTAAAAATAGATCCAGCGTTCGCAAAATCTCCAAGTTGGCGATTCATTGATGCCAATATTCCATTTCCGATTACGGACAATGCCTTGAATTATGCGATTCCGAACACCTATATATATGCAAAGCCGATACTGAACAATCCAAGTTTAAAATATAAATTTATTGGTATAAAAACTGGCGATGCGAATAATTCAGCGAATTGATGTATTTTTGAGCCTTAAAATATTCGTAAGAACTTGAACATTTGCTGTAAAGGCATCAATATTATAACTTTAAGTATTACTCGTTTTAATTGACAATTAGCAATTATACCAAAGTGTACATAGTTTTATCCTTTTATAAAAAAAGATATACAAAACATAATCCCGAAGGGATTGAACATTAATAAATCCCAGTGCAACTGGGATAATATAGCAACGTTTAGCGACAACCACGAAGTGGTTGAACGATTATCTAAGCAGTAGAAGTACAACCACTTCGTGGTTGTAACCAACGTTATATTTCCTTACCTCCAGTTTCACTGAAGGTTATTCATGTTTAACCACTTCGTGGTAATTGTGATAAAAAGGTAAAACCTTATGCAGTACAGTATAAATGTGTTACTCCTATGGAGTTCAAAAACACATCGTGGATTAAAACGTTTCTACTGATATATCTGCCTAACGGCATTTTAATTATATTCAATGCCATTAGGCATGACATATCGGTAGAGTATAATTAGCACCCAAGGCAAGTAAAGCTCCATAGGAGCGACACCTTGATTTTATACTTATATATTTTCCTTGTTATAGGATTTGAACCATAAAAAAATTGCAACATACTGATTTTCAATACATTGCAATGCTATATTTTTTATTTTAATTAAAAAGTTCTACTATCGAAAGTTTGCCACTTAATCTCCCTCCCTTTGGGAGGGTTGGGGTGGGTTTCTTCTCAATACGCTCTTTCATCCCGTTTTTCCATGTAATTAATAAAAGCGCGATTCACAACTCGATTGCCACCAGGCGTTGGGTAGTTGCCACTAAAATACCAATCGCCAGTATGATTTGGCACGGCGCTACGCAGGTCGCTGAGTTGCTGA
>JAYUJV010000522.1:0-17092 GCA_043764975.1 Saprospirales bacterium | reverse complement strand
AGTTGATGGCGCTATCAAAGCGAAATTAGCATCTGGCGTAAAGTCTTTAGTTGTGTCAAGCACAAATATGAGCCCAACGGCAAAGAAAGTTTGGGACGAATTTAAAGTTGCATATCCTAACACAACATTTGTACAGTATGATGCCGTTTCGAGTGCAGCCATGCTTAACGCAAATGCACAATGTTTTGGCGATGCAGTGATTCCGAACTATAAGTTTGATGCTGCGGAATATATCGTCAGTGTAGGTGCAGACTTTTTAGGTACTTGGATTTCGCCTATCGAATACGCAACAGCTTATACGAAAGGTCGTAAATTAGAAGAATCAAAAGGTGCGAAAATGAGCCGCCACATTCAGATTGAAAGTGGAATGTCATTGACAGGTTCAAATGCCGATCACCGTATCTTAATCAGACCATCTGAGCAAGGTGTGGCTATTGCAGCTTTATATAATGCTATTGCTTCAGCAAGTGGTGCAGCATCAGTTACGGCTGGCGCAGTAAACGAAAAAGCAGCAAAAGCAATCGCAGCAGTTGCAAAAGAATTATTAGAAAAGAAAGGGAAATCATTAGTGGTTTCTAACTCAAATAACGTAGGCGAGCAAGTTTTGGTAAACAAAATCAACGACTTGTTGGGTAACTACGGTACTACAATTGATTTCGCGGAAGCATCAATGCAACGTCAAGGTAACGAAGCAGACTTAAAAACAGCAATTGACGGTATGAACGGCGGCGCTTATGGTGCAGTCTTCTTCATGAATTGTAACCCTGTATTCGACACACCTTGGAGCAACGAAATCAAATCTGGTTTGGCAAAAGTAGGTCTTAAAGTGTCTTTCGCTCCATCAATGGACGAAACGACAATGCTTTGTGACTTTTCTACACCAACACACCATTCACTAGAGTCTTGGGGCGATGTAATGCCAAAACGTGGTCATTACAGCTTAATCCAACCGACTATTGCACCGATTTTCCAAACACGTCAGACTGAAACTTCATTATTGACTTGGTGCGCATCACCGAGCATCAATGCAAATCAAGAAGCGACGTATTATGAATATTTGAAAGCCAACTGGGAAAAAACAGTTTTCGCAGCACAGAAAGAATATGCAACTCCAGCAAATTTCTGGGATATGGCAGTTCACAACGGCGTAGTGACTACTTCAGTTGCGCCTAAAGCCGTAAAATGTGCTGGCGATGCAGTAAGTGCTGCCGCTGGAATCACAAAACCTTCAACATCAGAATTTGAAATCGTATTTTTCGAGAGTGTAAACGTAGGCGATGGTCGTTATGCAGGCAACCCTTGGTTGATGGAAATGCCAGATCCAGTTACACGTGGTTCATGGGACAATCACTTGCTCGTGCCTATCAAATGGGACGGCGTGAATGATTTCAATGGTTTCAAAAGCACAATTGATGGCGATAAGTTAAGCATCAAAGTAGCAGGTAAAGACGCTACACCAGCCGTTATCCGTCAATTTGGTTTGGCAGACAACACGTTGGCAATGGCATTGGGTTATGGTCGCGAAGCGACACCAACTGCAAAAGGTGTTGGTACGAATGTATATCCAATGATGAGCGCTCAAAATAACTTGTTCCAATACTTTACAAATGTAGATGCAGTAGGCGAAAAAGCTGGCGCAGATGAGCATTTTGCTTGCGTTCAGTATCACCACTCAATCGGTATTACAGGCGAAGGTAAAGAAGAAGGCAAAGTAATCAACGTAGATGAAAAAGCATTGGGTTATAAAGGTTTCCAAGGATCATTGACTGGTCGTACCATTATTTTCCCAACTTCATTGGCCGAATTAGATAAAAATGTAGAAGAACTCAAGGAAAAACGTAAAGAATTTGCACATTTGAATGCACAAACGCTTTACCCAAGCCTTGACGATCAATATAAAAAAGGACACCACTGGAATATGCACGTCGATGTCAACTCTTGTACGGGTTGTGGCGCGTGTACAGTTGCGTGTATGTCTGAAAACAATGTACCAGTAGTTGGTAAAAAAGAAGTACACCGTCACCACGAGATGACTTGGTTACGTATCGACCGTTACTATTATGGTGATGTTGAGAATCCAAGTACAGTGTATCAGCCAATGATGTGTCAGCACTGCGACAATGCACCTTGCGAAAACGTGTGTCCAGTCGCTGCTACGAATCACAGTGGCGAAGGCTTGAACCAAATGACTTACAACCGTTGTATCGGTACGCGTTATTGTGCAAATAACTGTCCGTTCAAAGTTCGTCGTTTCAACTGGTTAGACTATACAACTGCCGATTTATTTATCTGGAACGAAAACTACTCGAACGATGCCAACATGAACAACGAAGCAGGTTTACCATTGTATGCAGACAACTTGATGCGTATGGTCTTGAATCCTGACGTAACTGTTCGTTCACGTGGTGTAATCGAAAAATGTAGCTTCTGTGTTCAACGTATCCAAGAAGGTAAATTGACTGCAAAGCGCGAAAATCGTGAATTGCGCGATACAGACATCAAAACAGCTTGTCAAACTTCTTGCCCAACAGGTGCAATCACTTTTGGTAATCGTAATGATGACAATAGCGCTTTGGCTGCAAAATTAAGTTCAGACCTTACATATAAAGTAATAGAAGAAACAAACGTAGCACCAAACGTAACTTACACGATGAAAGTACGTAACCGTACTGCTGCATTAGAAACGATTGGCAAAGCAGAAGGTTAATATTTACATTAAAATCTTTTTTATTTTAATAATTAATTTTGTTAATAAAACATTGATTATTAATACTTTATAAAAAAGACAATAGATTTAATATAGTATTTAAAAATAAAGCATCAAATATTTAAAATATTAAATATTTAGATAATTTAACATATTTAAAACTCAACGAAAATGAGTGTAGTAGTATCAGCATTGCGCGAACCTCTAATAACAGGAGGCAAGACATATCACCAAATCACAGAAGACATCTGTGCGCCAACCGAGCGAGTACCAAGCAGACCTTGGGTAATTGGTTTCGTATTGGCAGTTATGGGCTTAGGATTATACTTTTTTGCCGTTACTTGGACTATCTGGATGGGTATCGGATCTTGGAACTTGAACCGTACAATCGGTTGGGGTTGGGACATCACTAACTTCGTTTGGTGGGTAGGTATCGGTCACGCTGGTACTTTAATCTCGGCTATCTTGTTACTTTTCCGTCAGAAATGGCGTACAGGTGTAAACCGTGCAGCAGAAGCGATGACGATTTTCGCCGTAATTTGTGCTGGTCAGTTTCCATTGATACACATGGGTCGTTTGTGGTTAGGATTTTTCATTTTTCCTTATCCAAACACACGTGGACCATTGTGGACAAACTTCAATTCTCCATTACTTTGGGACGTATTTGCGATCTCTACATATTTCACCGTATCGTTATTGTTCTGGTACACAGGTCTTGTACCTGACTTCGCAACAGTACGTGACCGTGCAAAAGGTTGGAGAAAAACAATGTATAACGGTTTAGCTTTTGGTTGGACTGGTGCAGCAAAGCACTGGCAACGTTGGGAATCTTTGTCATTGGTTTTGGCAGGTATTTCTACGCCGTTGGTACTTTCGGTACACACAATCGTAAGTTTTGACTTCGCAACGTCAGTTATTCCTGGTTGGCACACGACAATCTTCCCTCCATATTTCGTGGCGGGTGCGATTTTCTCAGGTTTTGCCATGGTATTGACATTAATGATTATTGCACGTAAAATCTTTAACTTACAAGATTATATCACAATCGGACACATCGAATCTATGAACAAGGTCATCTTGTTGACAGGTACAATCGTAGGTGTGGCTTATTTGACGGAGTTATTCATCGCTTGGTATTCAGGTTATGTATATGAGCAATTTGCATTCTATAACCGTGCAACAGGTATTTACTGGTGGTCATATTTCGGTATGATGGCTTGTAACGTTATCTCTCCGCAAGTATTTTGGGTAAAGAAATACAGACGTAATTTGTTTATCACATTCTTTATGTCAATCTTTATCAATATTGGTATGTGGTTCGAGCGTTTCGTAATCATCGCGACTACATTAGCACGTGACTTTTTACCATCAAGCTGGTCTTACTATTCACCAACTTGGGTCGAAATCTCAATCTTTGCAGGTTCATTAGGTTTGTTCTTCACTTGTTTCTTAGTTTTTGCACGTGTTGCTCCAGTAGTAGCCATTGCAGAAGTAAAAGCAATCTTGAAATCATCGGGCGACCAATATGCAGGCTTGAACACAGTTGGTCACCATGACCACGAAGAAGAAGCTGAACACGCGCATCATTAAAAGATGTTTTGTAGCATTAAACATTAATAAAGGAAGCAATAAAATTGGAGTTTAAAATATTTTTCGATTCAATAGGCAATTAGCAAACAAACAATTATTTTAGCAATTTTGCTTATTGCTTTTTGCAAATTGTACTGAATTTTGAGTAAGTAAATTAAACAATCATTTTATTCGACTTGTGCATAATTAGTTACAATGTATTATTTAGTATTCAGTTTTAAAAATTAAAATGTAAAAACTTTTAGCGAAAGCTAAATCTTAATATTATATTAATATGAAAGTTTATAACAAAGACATACTTTTTGGTTTGTATGATGATGAGACAGATTTGCTCAAAGCCGTAAAACAAGCGAACAAGCAACATTTAGATATTTGGGATGTATTCACACCATTCCCAGTTCACGGTTTAGATCCGTTATTGGGGCTTGAAGAATCTCGTTTGCACATTGCAGGTTTCATATATGGTGCAACTGGTACTTTGACTGCATTCGGATTCATGACGTGGGTTTTCACACGTAACTGGCCGATTATATTTGGTGGTAAGCCATATTGGTCTGTGCCAGCATTTATTCCGATCACGTTTGAATTAACGGTTTTGTTTGCAGCTATTGGTATGGTTGTTACGTTTTACACAGTTTGTGGTTTAGGCCCAGGTGTAACGAACCCAACTTTAGATGACCGTATCACAGACGATAAGTTTTGTATTGCTTTTGAGACAAATGGTTTGAGTCAAGATGAAATTTCTGGATTAAAGGGTTTCTTTTCGACAACTGGCGCATCAGAAATCAATACAAAATCAATCTAACATTTAGCTTTTGCTAAATAAAAAGACATTAATTATTATATTAATCATATAACATAATGAATATCAAGAGTTTCTTAAAATATGCTGTTTTGGTAGCTGTTTTTGGCTTTTTTCTAAAAACATGTGCTCCAGCTGGTGGTGAAAATCCAGGCCATGAGTATATGCCAGATATGGCGCACTCGGTTGCATACGAATCTAACAAATACGAAATGTATAGCAACAACACTTGGAATGACGAAAGCACTTTCAAGCGTAAGGATTTGTCTATGCCTCATTTGCCAGTAAACGGTACTATTCCTCGTGGATATGCAGGTTTGGCAGAAGGTAATGACTACGATGCAATGATGAACGTTTTGACTGGTCAGAATGCACATTCATCTATTCGAGTGCCAATCAATGGTTCGGTTCCTTATCGTTTTGGCGATACAGAAGAGGAGCGTACAAGAGCAACTAAAGAATTTACGGTCAATCCTTTTCCAATCACAGCTGATGCGATAGAGAAAGGAAAAACATTATACAATATTTATTGTGGTATTTGCCATGGTGAGGGCGCGGGTGGAAACGGATATTTGGTTCGTGACGGTGGCGCATATCCAGCGCAACCTGCCAATCTTTTGGATAGTGCATATATGTACTCTTCAAATGGTCGTTACTACCATGCCATTATGTACGGTAAAAACGTGATGGGTGCATATTCTGAAAAACTTTCTTACGAAGAACGTTGGGATGTAATACACTACATACGTTCATTGCAAGCTAAATCGAAGACAAAGAATTATTCTGAAACAGAAAATACATTTGTGGCTTCGTTTGGTACAGCAAAAGCGGCAGTGAAAGGCCCAAAGACAACTGAAAAAATATCAGTGGTCAATACAAAACCAGTAGCGCCAGCAAAACCTTCTGCACCGTCAGTTGGACATAAGTAACTTATAGTTACTAAGTAATATTAACAAAAATTAAGCATTTAATCATAAGTTCATTATATTATGAATACTCAATTTACATTTGAAGGAAGACAAAAAGCCGTATTCGGTGGAATGATGGCAGTTGGTGTCCTATGCCTTGGTCTTACTTTTATGAATGACGATGAATTTCACACTCGTTTTTGGACTAATTTTTTACATAATTCAGTCTTTTTTACGGGTATTTCATTCACAGCCTTGTTTTTACTTTGCGCTTTAATGACGGCTTACTCAGGTTGGCAAACAGTTATCAAGCGTATTTGGGAAGCCTATTCACTATTTTTGGTAGTTGGTATGTTGCTCATGGGCGTTGTTGTGGCTGGTGTTTGGGGACATTTTCACCATTTATATCATTGGGCAGATGCAGCAGCAGTAGCAAAAGATAAAATCTTGACTCATAAATCATCTTTTTTGAATAAAGGTTGGTTTACGTTAGCAACTTTTGGTTTCGTAGGAACTTGGGCATTTTTTGCGTTCAAATTGCGTGGTATGTCAAAGCAAGAAGACGTAGCTGGCACAAATGCTTACGAGATTCATAAAAAAATGAAGCCTTGGGCAGCAGGTTTTATGCCAATTGGTGGTTTTACGAGCGCAGCCGTAATCTGGCAATGGGTTATGTCTATCGATGCACATTGGTATTCGACGATGTTTGCTTGGTACGCAACAGCTAGCTTTTTGGTTAGTATGTTCGCCTTGACGATTATGATTTTAATTTATTTAAAATCAAATGATTATTTTAGTTACGTAACCGCAGAACACTTACACGATTTGGGTAAGTTTTTGTTTGGTTTCTCTATATTCTGGACATATTTATGGTTCTCTCAATTCATGTTGATTTGGTATGCAAACAACGGAGAGGAAACGATTTATTTCCGCGAGCGTTTTGATCACTACAAAGTTTTGTTTTTTGCAAACTTAGTTATGAACTTCGTTTTGCCATTGTTTATCTTGATTCGTAATGACGTGAAGCGTAAATTCGGTTCAATGTTCTTCATGGCAGCATTGATTTTCTTTGGCCACTGGGTTGATTTCTTTTTGATGATTAAGCCAGGTGCATTCAAAATCGCACAAGAAGCGCGCGAAGAAATGAAAGCGGAAGCTCATAGTCATACTGGTATGGATACCAAAACCATCAAAGCCGAAGCCGTTCTAACTTCTGCTCAAGAGCCAGTAAAGGCAGCCGAAGCCGTAAAAGAAGTTGCAAAAGAAGCTACTCATAGCACAGTGGAAGCTGTTAAAGAGGGTACTGAAAAAGCAGCAGAAGGTGCAAAGGAAGCTGTACATGGTGCAGTAGAAGCTACAACGGAAGCAACTCATGAAGGTGGCGAAGGCCACGCAGCTCATGTAGCAGGTGCAGAACACAAAGCAGGCGAAGGCCACCATGAAGAAGTGGAAGCAAGTCGTGCAGGTTTCGATTTCCCTTTGTTACTTGAAGTTGGTACAATGTTAGGCTTTTTAGGCTTGTTTTTATTTTTTGTATTCTCTTGTCTCGAAAAAGCATCATTGTTCCCAGGTAATGATCCTTATATTGAAGAAAGTTTGAATCACCACGTATAAAATCATACTTTTAGAATTAGTCTAAATAATTATTTTCAAATAATACTATTTTTTAAAAAGTAGGAAGCACTTAACTTTGTGCTACTTTTTTAAACGAATATAAATATAAATTATAAATGACAACATTATTGATATTATTGTGTGTTGTGTTGGTCGCAATTGTTGCGGTACAGATCGGTAAAGTTACAGAACTTGCTGCGAGTGTTCGTGGCGAAAAAGAATCTGCTAAAGACAACAATGACTTTAATGGTAAGTTCTTTTTGGTTTTCGGTGCTTTATTTTTAGCTTTTGTCGTTATTTCTCCATATTTTTATATGGACGATATGCTTTGGTATGGTGTTCATAAGTCAGCTTCTGCGCATGGTGGAGTCATTGATTCATTGTTCAATGTTACGTTGTTCTTTACAGGAATTGTATTCTTTGTGACGCACATTGCTTTGTTTTGGTTTGCATACAAGTATCGTGCTGATGAAAATCGCAAAGCGTTTTTCTTTCCTCACGACAATCGTTTAGAAATAATCTGGACAGCAATACCTGCCTTAGTGATGACTTACTTAGTTGTAGGTGGGTTAGATGCTTGGAACAAGACCATGGCGGATATTAAAGAAAATGAAGATTATATGGAAATAGAAGCAACTGGTCAACAGTTTGCTTGGACACTCCGTTACCCTGGTGCAGATCACAAAATCGGTACAAAGAACTGGAAAATGATTTCTGGTACGAATCCACTTGGTCAGGATTGGTCAGATGCTAAAAATTTAGATGATTTTCAAGCTGATGAAGTTGTGTTGCCAGTAGGTAAAAAAGTACGTGTACGTATTACATCTAAGGATGTATTGCACAACTTTTATTTGCCACACTTCCGTGTAAAAATGGATGCGATTCCTGGTCTTCCGACTTACTTTATTTTTACACCAATCATGACAACGGAACAATATCGTCAGCAATTAAAGTCTTCTCCGCAATGGAATTTGCCTTATGACGAAACTGAACCAACTGGTAAAAAACGTTGGGAAGCATTTAATTATGAATTGGCTTGTGCAGAATTGTGTGGTAAAGGTCACTATTCTATGCGTCGTTTAGTGCGTATCGTTACGCAAGAAGAATATGACGTATGGGAGAAAAAGCAAAAATCTTGGTATGAATCTACTATAAAAGGTACACCAGAAGACCCGTACAAAGCTACAACTGGTGCAGCAGCAGATAGCTTGAGTGCTATTCAGTTTTCTACAGAAGTAGAAAAAACAATCACTGAAGCAAAAACAGATGTCATTAATTTGGATCACGTAAATTTTGAAACTGGTTCTAATAAATTGACAGCAACTTCTAAATTTCAATTAGATGCATTGGTTAGTATCTTGAATAAGCACAACACAATGACCATCGAAGTAGAAGGCCATACTGACAATAAAGGTGATGCAAAAGCTAACTTGACATTGTCTCAAAGACGTTCAGAAGCAGTAAAGTCTTATTTATTGTCGAAGAAAATAGCACCATCTCGTTTGAAAGCACTTGGCTTTGGTTCTACAAAACCATTAGATGTGGCTGATACTGACGAAGCTCGTGCAAAAAATAGAAGAACAGAGTTTAAAATTTTAACTCGTTAATCAACATCTTTTTTAAAAAATAATTGTTATTATATTTCAATCCTATATTGGAGTTAATTCAAAATAAAAATCGTTTAGCTATGACAAATGTAGCAACTACTTACGAAGAGAAATTAATAGAAGAACAAGGTTATGACGATCATTTTCATGACCATCATCATGGTGATAAGTATCAGTCTAGTTTTATAACGACTTATATTTTCTGCCAAGATCACAAAATGATTGCTAAACAATTCTTGATTACAGGGATGATATGGGCAATCATTGGAGCAGCTATGTCAGTTGTATTTCGTATGCAATTGGGCTTTCCAGAAGAAAGTTTGGCATGGTTGAGACCAATATTAGGCAAATGGATTGCTGTGAATGAAGCTGGTGTGGGTAAACTTTCTCCTGAATTTTATTATGCATTAGTAACTATGCACGGTACAATCATTGTATTCTTTGTATTGACTGCAGGTTTGAGTGGTACTTTCAGTAATTTATTGATACCATTGCAATTGGGTGCTCGAGATATGGCATCTGGTTTCTTAAATATGTTATCATACTGGTTCTTCTTTTTGGCTGGTGTGGTTATGTTTATCTCATTGTTCTTGAATACTGGACCTTTCTCTGGTGGTTGGACAGCATATCCGCCATTGAGCGTATTGCCACAAGCATCTGATGGATCGCAAGCAGGTATGACTTTGTGGACTGTAAGTCTAGTTTTGTTCGTTGTTTCTGTATTGTTAGGTGGTATCAACTATATCACAACTGTGTTGAACCTACGTACAAAAGGTATGTCATTGTGGCGGATGCCATTAACAATTTGGGCATTTTTCGTAACGGCTATTATTGGTCTTTTGTCATTCCCAGTATTGGCATCAGCATTTTTCTTAGTATTATTTGATAGAGGTTTGGGAACAAGTTTCTTTATCAGTGAAATCTATATTGGTGGTAAAGCATTAGAAAACGTTGGTGGATCACCAATTCTTTACCAACACTTATTCTGGTTCTTGGGACACCCTGAGGTATATATCATTATATTACCTGCCATGGGTTTAGTATCAGAAGTATTGTCTGTAAATTCACGTAAGCCAATCTTTGGTTACAAAGCAATGGTTTTCTCAATATTGGCGATTGCATTTTTGGCATTTATCGTGTGGGCTCACCACATGTTTATGTCGGGTGTAAATCCATTTATTTCTAACTTCTTTGTAGTATTTACATTGATTATCGCTGTTCCATCGGCTGTAAAAGTATTCAACTGGATTACAACATTGTACCGTGGTAATATTCGTTTCACATCAGCTATGTTGTTTGCAATTGGTTTCGTATCAATGTTTATCTCAGGTGGTTTGACAGGTATTTTCTTAGGTAACTCTGCGATTGATATTCCGATGCACGATACATATTTCGTAGTAGCGCACTTTCACATCGTGATGGGTATTGCAGCTATGTTTGGTATGTTTGCAGGTATCTACCAATGGTATCCAAAAATGTATGGTCGTTTCTTAAATGAAACTTTAGGAAAGATTCACTTCTGGGGTACTATCATTTGCGCTTACGCAATCTTCTGGCCAATGCACTATTTAGGTATGGCAGGTGTACCGCGTCGTTACTACAGTTTTGATAACTTCGATGCGTTCAAGCACTTCTCAGATACAAACAAGTTTATCACTGTTTTTGCGATAATTTCATTCTCTTTACAACTATTATTTGTGTTAAATTTCTTCTATTCTATATGGAAAGGCAAGAAAGTAACAGAAATGAACCCTTGGGGAGCAACAACATTAGAATGGACAACGCCAATCAAACCTGGTCACGGTAACTGGGAAGGCAAAATCCCTTCTGTAAATCGTTGGCCTTATGATTATGCAAAAGATGGTCGTGACTTTATCCCTCAAATTGAACCATTAGGTCCGAATGAAATAGAATCACACTAATTAGTTATTAATTTTCTTTTTAATAAATATTAAATAAAGAAGTTGTAAAATTCTTACAACTTCTTTGTTTAGGAAGCCAAGCAAAATGTCAGCTATAAAATCTAATGTATCGGCTAACGAAATAAGTATTTTAGAGGCGTTGAAATTGAAAATACGTGATTATGGAGTTTTGATTAAATTCAAACTCAACATCACCGTTGTTATTTCAGCTGTTTTTGCATACTTTATAGCTTTGCAAGGTACAGTCAATTGGTTTTCGGTATTGATACTTACCGCTGGTGGTTTTTTTGTGACGAGCGCAGCCAATGCTTTCAATCAAGTTTTAGAACGTGATTACGATACATTGATGACGCGCACAGAAAATAGACCATTAGCAACAGGAAGAATGAATCCGACCGAGGCAATACTTGCTGCAGGTTTGATGTGTCTTCTCGGTGTCGGTTTATTGGCTATGTTCAATCCATTGACAGCAGTTTTGGGCATGATTTCGATGATACTATATGCTTTTGTATATACACCATTGAAACGTGTTTCGCCAGTCGCAGTTATGGTAGGTGCTATACCAGGTGCATTACCAACCATGATTGGTGCAGTAGCAGATACAGGCCATTTGACACAATTGGCAATTATTTTGTTTGCACTTCAGTTTTTTTGGCAGTTCCCACATTTTTGGGCCATTGCTTGGTTAGCTGATGCAGATTACAAAAAAGCAGGTTTTAATTTATTACCTTCTACATCGGGTCAGTTGGACAGTAGTATCGGAATGCAAGCGTTCGTTTATGCTTTGTTTTTGATACCAATCGGAATTTTACCTTTTTTATTGCATTTAGTAGGCATTTATGCAGCTATTTCGATCGTAATTTTGAGTTTAATTTATGCATATTATGGCTGGCAACTATACAGAAAATGTAGTAGAGAAGCTGCAAGAAGTTTAATGTTTTGTTCGTTTTTTTATTTACCATTAGCTTTATTGGTTATGGTATTAGATAAAATATAGTATTTTACAATTACAATAAAAAACATACAACTCAGGAATTATGAGTAATGTGGACGAAAAAGAATCTAAAAGTAGTATTCACCCTATGAAATTCGGACTATACTTGAGTTTTGCGAGTATAGTAATGATGTTTGCGGGGCTTACAAGCGCATATATAGTACGACAAGCAGCAGGTTATTGGTTAGAGTTCAGAATGCCAACTTGGTTTTTTGTTAGTGCAGGTGTTATACTTTTGAGTAGCGTCACACTTCACGCTTCATACTTAGCTTTCAAAAATGGCAAACCACTTTCTTATAGAATATTATTAGTGGTTTCGTTTTTGCTTGGCTTAGGCTTTATGTGTACGCAATATATGGGCTGGAATGCACTACAAAATAGCGGTATTGACCTAAAAGATAATCCTTCGGGAGCGTTTGTATATGCTATATCATGGTTACACGCAGGTCACGTATTGGGTGGTATTGCAGCAATCGGAATTGCTCTGGTTCATGCTTTTGGCTTGGATTATAAAGTAACTGAACAACGCAAATTAAGGTTCGAAATGACTTTGCAATATTGGCACTTCGTAGATATTCTTTGGATATATCTATTGTTGTTCTTTTTGTTGCAACATTAAGTGTGACAAAAGACCTTATTAAATCCCTCCCAAAGAGGGACTTGAAAATTGATAATAATTTGAATATTTTATGAATAAAAAGAGTCAAACACTTTTTATTTCTTAATATTTATAAGCTATAAACAACTTTTAACTAGTATTTAAAAATCTAAATCAATGGCTAACGCTACTCATTTGGAGCACGAAACTCCTCAACAAGAGGAATCTTGGAAAGGTGCCGCCGAACCATTCAACGCCAGTTATGGTAAGTTGATGATGTGGTATTTTTTACTCTCAGATGCATTTACTTTTGCAGGTTTTTTGATCGCTTACGGCGCATTACGTTTCAGTATGCCTACTTGGCCATTACCTGATTTTGTATTCTCATCATTGCCAGGTGGTATTCACGAAAAACCACTTATTTTCGTAACTATTATGACTTTTATACTCATCTTTAGTTCTGTCACAATGGTTCGTGCAGTACAAGAAGGTGTGTATAACAACAAGCGTGGTATCGTAAAATGGATGTTTTTGACAATCATTGGAGGCGCAGCATTTTTAGGCTGTCAGGCTTGGGAGTGGACAACACTTATCAACGGTGAAAATATGTCTGTAACGCGCAATCCTTTTGGTACGCACTTACAAGACGGAGAATACCTTGAAGCTAAAATCAATGAACATACAGGTATCGCTGAACCAAAAGAGTTCAAAGCCAACACAACTTATTTGATTGAGCCTAAATTGGTTGATGAAAAGCCAGTTTATGACGCTTCAGGTAATCAAGTATTTGATCAACGTGCGTTCAAATATGCTGATGGTACAACTGGCAAGGAGGAATTTGGACCAAGAGCTTTTGGTGCATTGTTCTTTTTTATAACAGGTTTTCACGGTTTTCACGTATTTTCAGGCTTAGTGTTTTTGACACTAATCATGCTCAATGTTATGAGCGGATTGTACGAAAAGCGTAACAATAAGTACGAAATGGTAGAAAAGATTGGTCTTTACTGGCACTTCGTAGATTTAGTTTGGGTGTTTGTATTCTTGGTGTTCTACCTAATATAGTACATATTCAAATTGAATATATTAATAAATTTATTATTTAAACAAACAAAAACTATATATCATGCTTAGTCGCGAAGAAGGTATAAAAGTAGTATATAAAGGCCTAGGTATTTTAGCTGCCGTTACAATCGTAGAAGTATTGGTTGCACTTTGGGCAAATGGTCACATCATAGAAGGTTTTCATTTATCTAAATGGATTTATGTACCGATCATGATTGGCATGAGTGTTTTCAAAGCATACTTTATTATTTACGAATTTATGCACATGGGCTACGAAGTCAAAGGTTTGGCCATGACGGTTTTGCTTCCTACACTATTATTGGTATGGGGTGTCGTCGCATTCATGCAAGAAGGTGGTGCTTGGCGCGCTCGTCGTGATAAAGTAAAAGAATTTAATAAAGTACAAGTCGAAGCACCAAAAACAATGGGTGAATTGCCGCCGAGTACTAAGCCGTTAAACTAATACAAAAAGCGATGTGATGTTTCACCTCGCTTTTTTTTATATTTTTTTGAACCACTTTTTTTTCTTTTTGTTTAGTCATTGATAACTCAGTAGAAAATAATTTGTATTTTTAATTAAAAAACTAATAATGGAAAATAATAAAACAGGCGGTCTTTTTCAGCGCTTAGTCTTGATGGCCATGATAGTAGTCGTGCCAGGTGTGTCTTGGTATTTTTTGTACAACGGCATGCAATATCGAAAAAAATCTTTATCTGAGTTGAGTGATTATGGAGTGGTTGCGCCTTTTAGTGCCAAATCCTTAAATACCAAACTCATAACTCAAGATAGTCTGGTGGATAAAATTACAGTTGTAGCTTTTGTAACCAACCAAAATGATGCTGATGAACAATTGATGTTGAAAAATCAAGAAAAATTGTACACTCAATTTCAAGAAAGAAAAGATGTTTATTTTTTGACTTTTGTAGAAGCAGATTCTTCAGCTACTTATGAGATTGCGAAAAAAGGAAATTTACTCAAATCACGCTCTTATGTGATGTCTTGTAATGCGGAGGAAATAAAAAAATATATGAATGATTTTAAGGTGTCAGAATTTTCAAAACCTTATTTAAAATTTGTATTTTTAGATTCAAGTACCAAAATACGAAAGATGTATGAAGCGAATGACCCTGAAGTTCTAAAACGAATGGTAGAGCATATCGCTATGAAATTACCACTCGAAAAAACGCCTTACCCTGTTGTAAAACATTAAAAATTAGAAAACCTTTTTTTAAATTTTAAAATATTTATGGAAAATCTACAATTAGAAAAAAAATTAAACATCGCGGCCGCTATCATTTCGGTTGCCGTATTAGCATTAGTGGTATTGATGCGCCAAGTAAAAATATTCCAAGGCGTAGCAGACCTTAGTTTTTTGCCACCAGTACATGCAGTATTGAATACATTAACAGCCATAACCTTGATGTATTCATTTTATTGTATCAAAAACAAGAGAGTAGCGCAGCACAAGCGCGCTAACTTTACAGCATTGGCACTATCGAGTTTATTTTTGTTGTGTTACGTAGCGTACCACTTCACGACGCCCGAAACCAAGTTTGGCGGAGAAGGCGCAATTCGGATATTATATCTCATTTTACTAATATCGCACATCATTTTGGCAGCAGCCAGCTTCCCTTTTATATTGTTCACATTCATACGTGGCTATGTGGGCAACATTGAGCGTCACCGTAAAATGGCACGTTGGGTATTCCCGATATGGCTCTACGTGGCCATCACAGGCCCAATATGTTATTTGATGCTGATGCCTTATTACAAGTAAGGAATATAAATAAGTTAATTCTACAAATGAAAACTTTCCTCGTAGAGTCAAAACATTCTGAATAAAAGTATTCTAAGTAAATCACTTTTCATTACTTCTATACTTTATAAAAAATGCACTACTAGGTATCTAATAGTGCATTTTTTTTCAAAAAATCTCAAATTCAAAAATAATTCAAATTTTTTTTATGATATAAATAAGCCGATAAAAAAGATTAAGTCTTGATAATCAAACACATAGTTTACATATACATTCTTATTATTTATTTTTTTAATATATTTTGTAAAAAACTTTGGCATAACACTTGTATAATATAAAAAAGCTATTTACCTTTGCACCGCAATTAGAAATTAGCAAATAGAGATAAGAAAAGTTTTTAATATTTTTTTAAATAAATTGATAAAAAAACTTGACATTTCAAAATTAGTTCTTATCTTTGCATCGCTTTTGAAAGAAAGAGCAATTTAATATAAAATTGACATTAATTATCAATAAAAAAGAGAGCGCTAAATCATAGCGAATTAACATTCGCCAGTGTAGCTCAGTTGGTAGAGCAGCTGATTTGTAATCAGCCGGTCGGCGGTTCGAGTCCGTTCACTGGCTCTTTTTATTGTTGCACTTTTAAGTGTGTTTGGGGCGATTCCAGAGTGGCTAAATGGGGCAGACTGTAAATCTGTTGGGCAACCTTCGGTGGTTCGAATCCATCTCGCCCCACTTAATTTCTATGCAGTTCGCAACAATTCGGTTTGCAACTTACCTAAAAATAATCTGCTTACTGTTTCTTGCCAATTGCTGAATCTTGTTTATATTATGCGGGAGTAGCTCAGTTGGTAGAGCGACAGCCTTCCAAGCTGTAGGTCGCGGGTTCGAGCCTCGTCTCCCGCTCTAATTATCACTAACTCAGTTCTAATTAATATTAAAAAAGTTGTTTAGGCTTTATTTGGCATTACAGGCCAATGTAGCTCAGTGGCAGAGCACTTCCTTGGTAAGGAAGAGGTCGTGAGTTCAATTCTCATCATTGGCTCTTTCATACTAAACAATCAATCAAATTTATAGTTATACTATATATACTAATTTAATTATCAATTATTTATTCATAAAATAAAATTTAAATTTCCATGGCTAAGGAAACATACAACCGGGCGAAGCCACACGTAAACATCGGTACAATTGGTCACGTTGACCACGGTAAGACAACATTAACTTCAGCAATTACGAATGTATTGGCTGGTGATGGTCTTGCTAAGAAGATGGATTACGCTTCAATTGATGCTGCTCCGGAAGAAAAATTACGTGGTATTACAATCAATACAGCTCACGTAGAATACGAAACTTTGAATCGTCACTATGCTCACGTTGACTGTCCAGGTCACGCCGATTATGTGAAGAACATGGTTACGGGTGCTGCTCAGATGGATGGTGCAATCTTAGTTTGTGCTGCTACTGACGGTCCAATGCCTCAAACTCGCGAGCACATCTTGCTTGCTCGTCAGGTAGGTGTACCTTACAT
>JAYUJV010000521.1:0-5422 GCA_043764975.1 Saprospirales bacterium | reverse complement strand
ATTTTATGCAAAAATACAATTTTTATAAATACAATCATGCCATTTTGTCAGTTTATTCAAATAATTAAAAGTTAAAAAAGCTAATATAAACTTAAAACTCTTCAAGGGTTTTCTACCACAAAGCGAGAAACAATGTTTATTTTACGTCTTTTTGTCAAAAAGACCCTTGAAGGGTTGAGTTCCGATATTAACCGATGATTCGGAAATTAAAATTAAAAAATACAAAATATTTCGGAATTATCGGTTAAAAATCATGGAAGACGTTACCGACACCTTTAAGGTGTCGGTAACGTAATAAGCGCAAATTGAAATGAAAAAGTAAAATTCTGATATTTGTAATCGTTAATGTTGTATTTATCTGTTTTTAGTCGTTAATTTGTGGGATTTCAACGCTGACAGCGTTTCAAACGCTGTCAGCGTTGAGAAAATATGAAATCATTTTGGTATAAACGTCAAATCGTAAATCATTCATTTGATATAAACATGGCAGGAAATAGTTTTGGTCAAATATTTAAAATTTCGACCTTCGGCGAATCGCACGGATTGGCGATTGGCGTTATTATCGACGGTTGTCCGCCGAATATTGAGTTCGATTTGTCGTATATTCAGCATGATTTAGATCGTCGAAAACCAGGTCAATCTGCGATAGTGACGCAACGAAAAGAGAGCGATACGGTGCAAGTATTGAGTGGCGTTTTTGAAGGTAAAACCACTGGTACGCCCATCGCGTTGTTGATTCCGAACGAAGACCAACGCTCGCAAGATTATAGCCATATTGCAGACAAATATCGTCCGAGTCATGCTGATTTTACGTACCAAAAAAAGTATGGTATTCGTGATTATCGAGGTGGCGGACGCTCGTCTGCACGTGAAACTGCTGCTCGTGTTGCAGCTGGAGCTGTCGCTAAAATGGTGCTTAAAACCGTTGGTGTTTCGACATACGCTTTTGTATCGCAAGTTGGACATATACAATTTAAAGCAGATTATAAAACATTGAATATCAGTAATATAGAATCAAATGATATTCGTTGTCCTGATGATAAAATTGCGGCTGAAATGATTGATTTGATAAAAAAAATCAAGAAAGAAGGCGATACAATCGGTGGAGTAGTGTCGTGCGTGGCGAACGGCGTTCCAGTTGGTTGGGGCGAACCAGTTTTCGATCGCTTGCACGCCGATTTGGGTAAAGCGATGTTGAGCATCAACGCTGCAAAAGGCTTTGAATACGGCTCTGGTTTTGAAGGCGTGACCATGAAAGGCTCGGAACACAACGACGTTTTTGAAGCTGATAATGAGCAAAAAATTACAACGGCTACGAATCATTCTGGCGGCATACAAGGTGGCATTTCTAACGGCGAACAAATTTATTTTCGAGTCGCTTTCAAACCTGTGGCGACCATTATTCCAGCTCAAAATACAATTAATGAAGCCAACGAAAAAGTTGAAATAACAGGACGTGGAAGACATGATCCTTGCGTAGTGCCACGCGCTGTGCCGATTGTGGAAGCCATGTGCGCCTTGGTTTTGGTCGATCATTATTTGCGTCAAAAAACGAATTTATAAAATGGTAATTTTTGTTGTATTTGTTTTGAGTTTGAATTTTTAGTAATTATTTCATTACTCGTTTAAATATGCAATTGACAATATGCAAGACAGGCGTTTTTTCTGGCAAAAATTGCCTATTGTTTATTGTCAATTGTACGAATTGTAAATTAATATTGTAAACTTTTAATTTAACAGAGTCATATCAAATTTGTTCCTAAAAATGAATATATGTTTAAAAAAATATTACATAGTTTGTTTATTATCAATGATTTATACATTTTGCTTTTCGCAAAATAATGAAACCGAATTGCCCGAAATAGACATAAAAGCTTCGCGCTCTTTACTATTTGATGTCGGAAACGAACGGACAGAAATCAAAGATTTAGAGAAATTGAGCGCTATTTCTTTGACTGAAAAGTTGCAAAACATCAACAGTATGTCAATACGTAATTATGGTGTTGGCTCGCTGTCTTTGTTTGCGATTCGAGGTACAAAACCGAGCCAAAACGCAATACTTTGGAATGGCGTAAACCTACAAAGCAACATGAACGGTTTGGCCGACATTTCGCTATTGAGTTTACCAGTTTTCGATGAGATTTCGGTTGTAAGTGGCGGACAATCAGCACTTTATGGTAGCGGCGCAATTGGTGGAGTATTGAATTTGAACTCAAAATTTGAACAAAAAAAACCAAATTTCGTAAAAATAAATCTTGGAATTGGCTCTTTTGGCGAACGATTTGGCGTGGTTTCAGCTGGATTTCAAAAAGGAAAATCGACGTTTGAAACGCGCTTTTTTCGCTATCAAGCGACCAACGATTTTACATATCGTTTTGGCGGTCAAAAATTTGTGCAAGAAAATGCAAATGTGCTGACACAAGGCAATTTGAGTTCATATAAATACAAGTTTTCGCCGAACACTTTTTTGGAATGTCATTCATGGATTCAAAGTGCGAATCGTGCTTTGCCACCGTCACTCACACAGGCGAATGATTTCGCCAATCAGCAAGATTTTTCGGCTCGATTCAATTCAGATTTTACAAGCATCAAAAATCGTTTTTCGACAAAGACAAAATTTTATTTGGCTTACGAAACCATTGATTATCAGAGTATTGTAACAAAATTAGAAAAAAGTAATGGAAATAGAATCGTGTTTGAACACGATTATTTGATTCCAAATTTGAAAAAAAATCAGCTATTTTCACTCGGTTTACAGTACAAATATGATTGGGCAAAAATCTCGAATAGCAATGTTTTTTATCATCAAAATACGCTTGCTTTACGCGCTGCTTTTCGCTCTGACGACAAGCAAAAATTGAAATATTCGGCAAATCTGAGATATGAATACATCGAAAAAACGGCTAGGCCGTTTACATTTCAGCTCGGTGCAAGTTATTCAAAAACTGAAAAACAAGTCTTTCGAGCGTCGATTTCAAAAAACTATAATGCGCCAACTTTCAATGATTTGTATTGGCCACAATCTGGCAATTTGAACTTGAAAGCCGAAAATGGTTACACGTCAAGTGTGTCTTATTTTTTGCAAAAACCAGTTCAAATTACGCTCACACATTTCCAAAATTACATCAATAATTGGATAGAGTGGTCGCCGAATAAAGGCTCGGTTTGGACGCCAAAAAATATATTGGCGGTTTGGTCGCGCGGTTTTGAAAGCAGTTTTTCAAGGCAATTTATGATAAAAACTGACTTAGAAACCAATGTTTCGATACGTTATTCGTACGTAAAATCTACGTATGAAGCTGGTGTTGATTCCAATTCATTGCATAAGCAATTACTTTTTACGCCGCCACATACTGCTTCTTTGGTCAATAATTTGATTTGGAAAAAACGATTTATGCTTCAATTTGAGCATAATTTTACCTCAAAAAGATTCGTCGTCACAGATAATTTAAATACAACACCTGCATATATTGTCGGAAACTGTTTTTTATCTTACGAAATAAAAAATATGAATTTCGTATTAAAAATAAATAATATTTGGAATACGCCTTATCAGTCCATACAATATCGCCCAATGCCTGAACGTAGATTTTCAATAAGTATGAATTTAAAAATATAACAATATAATATTTTTATTTCTACTATTTATTATCTAAATTTGTTAATTATTATTTTATCCTTCTTTTAAATTGTAGTAACTTTTCAAAAGTTTGCCATTTATTTGGTGCTTCCCTCCTTTTTTTCTCCTTTCCCTTTGGGGAAGGTTGGGATGGGGATTGAGGGAGGTCTTTTTATTCAATTACAGTTTCCTTAAAAGTTTGCCATTTAGCTGGTGCTTCCCTCCTTAGGAGGGATTGAGGGAGGTCTTAATCACACAAATCATGCGAGACATAGTAGAACGTCAGATGTTTGGAGTTTGCCAATATTTAGGCAAAAAAATGGGAGTAGCTACATATAGAGTCCGTATGTACTTTATCTACCTATCTTTTGTGACTTTTGGTTCACCCATTTTATTTTATTTGATAGCCGCTTTTTGGATTAATATCAAAAAATATTTGGTACATTCAGATCCAATTTTAGACTAAAATCGTCTTTTATTTTAATTTTTAAAAACATCAATTTGTGTTCTTAGAACTGTTTACGCGAGTACTCATTTCCTTGTTTTCTGTCGTCAATCCGCTTGGCGCAGTGCCTGTATTTTTGAGTATGACACCGCATTATACAGCAAATGAGCGTAAAAAAACAGCATTCAATACAAGTATTTACTTCGTTTTGATACTAATGGCGTTTTTTTTAGGCGGTTCTTACATACTTGGTTTTTTCGGAATTACCATCAATTCTATGCGAATAGCAGGCGGAATCGTCATTTTTAGCTCTGGATATGGATTACTGACAGGTAATTTTGCACAAACGCGCGCCGTTGATGAAAAAGTGGAACAAGAAGCACTCGAAAAAGAAGACATTTCGTTTTCTCCGATGGCCATGCCACTACTTTCTGGACCAGGTTCAATTTCTTTACTCATCGGTTTTTATCAACAACATACTTCGTGGGAAGAGCGTAGCATCATCGCGCTCGTGATTGTCCTAAATGGCTTGATAGTGTATTGGATTCTTCGCCTTTCGCCCAATTTATTCAAACTACTCGGCGAAGCAGGATTGCGAGCCATTTCTCGGATTATGGGATTTTTAGTGATGGCCATCGCTGTACAATCCGTTATATTCGGCATTGTGGAGTTGATTAAAAATTATCCTGTTAAATAGGTTTTGGTTAAATTGGGAATTAGTTTATTGGTTAAATTGGGTAGTTAGTTAAATTGGGGGATTAGTACTTCAACCACTTTAACCATTTCAACTATTTCAACCAATTTACTTCCCATATCTCACATCATTCACAAAATCCAAATCAGTCAGCGTTTTCAAAAATTCGATTAAATCGGATTTGTCTTTCGGGTTCATTCTACCTTTTTTGACGTTTTTCAAGACTGTATCTAGCGTTTTTGAATCTTTTATGTCGTTGTTATAAAAATCAACGCAAGCCTCCAAAGTTTTTATGCGACCGTCGTGCATATAAGGTGCAGTGAGCGCAATGTTGCGTAAAGTTGGCGTTTTGAACTTACCATTATCTTCTGACAAGAGCGTGATTCGTCCTCGTCCGAGGTCTTTCGGAATGGTTTCTAAACCATTATTTCTATATTCAAAATCGCTGAACGTACTGCCTAAAACATGGCAATGATTACAATCGCCTTTACTCATATCCGTAAAAATTTCTAATCCATGTAGCTCATTATCAGTGAGTTGCGTTTTGCCAGCTTTGTATTTATCATATTTTGAGTTGCCACTCAATATCGTTTTTTCAAACTGTGCAACGGCTTTCATAATATGTATCGATTCTATTTTTTTTACATTAAATGCCTTTTCAAAT
>JAYUJV010000520.1:0-5454 GCA_043764975.1 Saprospirales bacterium | reverse complement strand
CACCGCGCACGCAACTCATCATCGCCATCGATAAAGAGGAGGCGGCTTATATCCAAAACAACCTCGAACATTTATTTCCTAAAAAAACGATTCGTTTTTTGCCCGATTCTTTCAAACGGCCCATGCAGTTTGAAGAACTAAATGCGCACAATACACTCCTCCGAACCGAATCCATCAACGCTATAACGAGCGAACTGACGAGTGGCGAGATACTTGTCACGTATCCAGAGGCCCTTTTTGAAAAAGTAGTTACACCTGCCGCGCTGTCCGAAAATCGAATTTTTATTGAAATAGGCGAAAAAGTAAACGTAGATTTTTTAATCGAAATACTGGTCGAATACGGTTTTGAGCGCAGCGATTTTGTGTATGAACCAGGTCAGTTTTCGCTACGTGGCGGCATCATTGATATTTTTTCTTATGGCAATGAAATGCCATATCGAATAGAGCTTTTTGATGAAGATGTGGAAAGTATTCGGACATTCGAGCCAGCTACACAACTTTCTAATCAAAAAATAGCGAAAGTTTCGATTGTGCCAAACATCAATACCAAATTTAAGCAAGAGCAAAAAGTATCTATTTTTTCAGTTTTGCCAGACGATACACTGATTTGGATAAAAGATTTTCAGGTCTTAATCGATAAATTGCAAAGCTGTTTTGAGCGTGCAGAGGTTTTTGCAAAAACCATTTCTGTCCTTGCAGATAATGTATTGGCAGAAATATTTCGCGAGCGCGCCTTCATCTACCCTACCGATGTAACGGACGACATCAAGACTTTCCCGATGGTGTTTATGAGCAATGCGCCGCAACCTTTTGGCATTGATAAAAAAATAACTTATCGTAGTAAGCCGCAACCAGTTTTCAATAAAAACTTTAATTTGCTCATCGAAAACTTGCATGAAAACCACAATAATGTGCTTATAAATTATATTTTTACAGAAAATAGCAAGCAAATTGAGCGTTTTTATACCATTTTTGAAGACTTAAAAGCGGAAGTACAATTCCACCCAGTCACTTGCGATTTACATCAAGGTTTCATAGATTTAGACTTACAAATTGCTTGTTATACGGATCATCAGATTTTTGAACGCTATCATAAATACAAATTGGCTTCTGGCTTTTCGCGCGATCAAGCCATTACGGTAAAGGCGTTGCGCGAGTTGCAACCAGGTGATTTCGTGACCCATATTGATCATGGTATCGGCGTGTTTTCGGGTTTGGAGCAAATCGTTATCAAAGACGTGACGCAGGAATCTGTCCGCTTGATTTACCGCGACAAAGACATTTTATACGTCAGTATCAACTCTTTGCATAAGATTTCTAAATACCTCGGCAAAGAAGGTTTTGAACCAAAATTATCAAAATTGGGTTCAGATACTTGGAAAAACACGAAGCTAAAAGCCAAAAAACAAGTAAAAGACATTGCACAAGAGTTAATAAAAGTATATGCTTTGCGCAAAGCAAGCAAAGGTTTTGCTTTCTCGATTGATGGCTATTTGCAAACAGAATTAGAAGCCTCATTTATATACGAAGATACGCCCGACCAACTCAGAGCGACACAAGACGTAAAGGCAGACATGGAGCGCGAACACCCCATGGATCGCCTTGTGTGTGGCGATGTCGGTTTTGGCAAAACAGAAGTCGCCATCAGAGCCGCTTTCAAGGCAATTTGTGACGGAAAACAAGTGGCAGTACTTGTGCCAACCACCGTTTTGGCCTTGCAACACAGCAAAACTTTTCATAGTCGATTGAAAGAATTTGGCGCAACCGTGGATTATGTCAATCGTTTCAGAACCGCGAAACAGAAGAAAGAAATCTATGAACGCCTAAAAGATGGCAAAATAGATTTGCTCATCGGCACGCACGCCATATTGAGCAAAGACGTGGTTTTCAAGGATTTAGGCTTGCTGATTGTGGACGAGGAACAAAAATTTGGCGTGTCCGCCAAAGAAAAATTGCGTAGCATAAAGCACAACGTCGATACACTAACGCTTACGGCAACGCCGATTCCGCGCACGCTCCAGTTTTCGCTGATGGCTGCGCGCGATATGAGCGTGATTCGTACACCGCCGCCAAATCGACAACCAATTTATACCGAAACGCGTGTGTTTAGCGAGGAGCTGATACAAGGCGCAATCCAATATGAAACGCAACGTGGCGGCCAAGTATTTTTTGTACATAACCGCGTGCAATCGCTACCAGATATGGTGACTATGATTCGGACTTTGTGTCCAGAAGCATCGGTCGAGATGGCGCATGGACAAATGGATGCCGAGCTGCTCGAACAACGTTTGGTTAGTTTTATAGAGCATAAATACGACGTGTTGGTGTGTACCAATATCATCGAAACAGGCTTGGATATTCCGAATGCCAACACCATCATCATCAACAATGCACATCAATTTGGCTTGAGCGACTTGCACCAATTGCGTGGTCGCGTTGGTCGATCCAATCGCAAAGCGTCTTGCTATTTGTTTAGTCCACCGCTTTCGGTACTTACCAGCGATGCCCGTAAACGACTGCAAACCCTCGAAGAATTTTCGGATCTCGGTAGCGGATTTAACATTGCGATGAGCGACATGAGCATACGTGGCGCAGGCAATCTGCTCGGTGCAGAGCAAAGTGGCGCATTTGTGGATATGGGTTTTGATGCCTATCAAAAAATATTAGAAGAAGCCATCATAGAACTAAAAGAAACGGAGTTCAAAGAACTATTCAAAGACGGTGCGCCGAAAGAAGAAGACCGTAAATATGTGCGCGAAGTAGAGTTGGAAACCGACGTCGAAATGTTGATTCCGACAGAATATATAGAGCATACGCAAGAGCGATTAAGTTTATATTTGGAACTCAATAAATTGAAAAGCGAAGAAGAAATTGAGGAATATACCGAAAAACTGAAAGACCGTTTTGGCAGATTGCCAAGCCAAGTGAAAGAATTATTCGATGGTTTGCGCTTACAATGGATTTGTCGCGATTTAGGTTTTGAACGCTTATCGCTAAAAGAAAATAAATTGCGCTGTTATTTTGTGCTCAATCCTCAATCTACTTATTATGAAACAAAATTATTCAAAAAAATAATTGGTTTTGTAGGCGGAAAGGGCATGAAAAACCACCAAATGTCTTTGAAACAAACACCAAAAAGCCTTATCGTGGTGCGCGACAATGTCCGTACACTCAAAGGCGCAAAAAAGATTTTGGAGTTGATTCTGGAAGATGTAGGCTTAATGGAAAAGCGTATTGAAGACATCAATACTAAAACCCAACCTACAAAAATGCTTGATTTGAAAGGAAATAAGCAATTGACCTTGGGCAAATAATTGGATTTTACCAAACGCAGACAGCGTTCAAAACGCTTTCTGCGTTGTTAAAGTATTGGATTTTTAAAAATATATTTTAAAAATAAAAAATTGGAGAACAAACAACACATAGAAAAAAAAGGACTACATGAACGAAATAAACATCGATTCATGTACGATTTTGAAGCCTTATCTGAATCATTTTTGGAGTTGAAGCCTTATGTATCGCCGAATAAATATGGTAATCTAAGTGTTGATTTTGCAAATCCAGAAGCTGTATTGGCATTGAATAAAGCGATACTGAAATACCATTATAGCATTGCCAATTGGAATATCCCGAAAGCCTATCTTTGCCCGCCGATTCCTGGTAGAGCCGAATACTTGCATCATTTAGCAGATATATTAGCCGTTGATAATCAAAATATTATACCGATTGGCGATACTGTTCGGATATTGGATATTGGCGTGGGCGCAAACTGTATTTATCCCATTATTGGCCGTTGCGAATACGGTTGGCAATTTGTCGGCAGCGATATTGACAAGATTGCGATACAAGCAGCCGAAAAAATCATAGCCGAAAATGAAGCCTTAAACGGCGGTGTTGAATGTCGTTTGCAATCATCAAAAATCAATATTTTTAAAAATATAATTAAGCCAGACGAGTATTTTGAAAGCGTGATTTGTAATCCACCGTTTCATGCTTCGCTCGAAGAAGCGACTTATGGCACACAACGAAAATTACGAAATCTTGGCAAACACACAGGCAAAAAACCAGTCCTGAATTTTGGCGGACAAAACTCCGAACTTTGGTACGAAGGTGGCGAACTTGGCTTTATTAGCAATATGATAAAAGAGAGTGATAGCTTCCGAAGCCAATGTTTTTGGTTTTCATCTTTGGTATCAAAACAAGAAAATGTAGATAAAATCTATTATTTATTAGAAAAACAAAAGGTTTTTGACGTGAAGACTATATACATCGAAATTGGAAATAAAATTAGCCGCATCATCTTTTGGACTTTCTTGAATGATGCCCAACAAGCCGCTTGGATAGCGAAACGAAAAAAAATGCTTTTATAAACGAAAGAAAATATTTTTTAAAATAAAAATAAAAAAAATCAATATGGAATATACACTCGCTTTTAAAAATTGCTTAGTATTAGCAATTATGCTAATTTTTACGCTCAACTTAGCTGCTCAAAATACCGCTTGGAAAAAGAAAATAGATCCTATTTTGTCGCAAAAAGCAGAAAAAGGTAAAGCCGAATGTATGGTCATCTTCCGCGAACAAGGCGATGTGAGTGCTGCTGAATTATTTGATACCAAGCTCGAAAAAGGTACGTATGTGTTCAATACACTCAAACAAGTTTCGGATCGCACACAACGCAGTGCAAAATTACTTTTAATAGATGCCAAAACGCAATTCAACGCATATTATCTCGTCAATTCTATTTGGGCAGTCGCCGATTCAGTCTTGATTTATTCTTTGGCACAATTGCCCGAAGTTTCGGACATCATAGATAATCCATACTCATTTTTTGATGCACCGATCATTCCTAAAAATGTGACAGAGCGCGGCCCAACAGCCGTAGAATGGGGCATTGCAAAAATAAAAGCAGACAGCGCTTGGGCGCTTGGCTACAAAGGTCAAGGTGCCGTAATCGGTGGTGCAGATACTGGTTATGACTGGAAGCATCCAGCACTCAAAAAAGCATATAGAGGTACGATTTCGGATAGCGTAGTAAATCACAATTATAATTTTCATGATGCTATACATAAAGTAAGTCCGCTTTCAGCAGATAGTCTGAATCCTTGCGGCTTCAACCTCAAAGCGCCTTGCGACGATGGCAGTCACGGCACACACACCATGGGTTCTATGGTTGGCAATGCCGTTGATGCTCAGATTGGCGTTGCGCCAGCAGCGCGTTGGGTCGCTTGTCGCAACATGGAGCGTGGCAATGGCGCAAATTCAACGTATATCGAAGCCTTCGAGTGGTTTGTAGCGCCGACCGATAGCAACAATAAAAATCCAAATCCGAGCAAAGCACCGCACGTCATCAATAACTCATGGTATTGCTCTATCGAAGAAGGTTGTAAAGACAGCCTTAGTTACTTTTTGATGGGAACGGCCTTGAAAAATACACGTGCAGCAGGTATTGTAGTC
>JAYUJV010000519.1:0-17328 GCA_043764975.1 Saprospirales bacterium | reverse complement strand
TGTCATGTAATTGAAAAAACCTCCTACGTAAAGAAGATGCGTAGAAGGTTTTTTTTATAAAAATAAAAACTTCCCAACTAAAAACACGTAATTTGTATCTTAATTTTCAAACCAATATTTCAACATGAATAAACCTGATATTTCAGAACACGCACCGTATTTCAAGCGCATTATTGACCTCGTAGGCGAAGGCGATTTTTTTCAACTTTTTGAAGAAAACACAAAAAAAACACGCGATTATTTTACAAATTTGCCCTCAGAAAAAGAAAATTACAAATATGCCGAAGACAAATGGACAATCAAACAAGTTTTGATACACTTGATTGATACTGAACGTGCGTTTGCATATCGCGCTTTTGTATGTGCGCGAGGCGATGGAAATACGCAACTTTTTGGCATGGACGAAAATCTTTACAATCAAAACGTAGATGTCAGCAACCGAACAATGGAAAGCCTTTTGGCTGAATTTGAAGCCGTGCGTAGCAATTCTACTTACTTGTTTCAAAATTTGACAGAAGCGCAATCCTCGTTTTTGGGCAATTCTTCGCCTTATAAAATTTCGGCTCGCGCTTTGGGATATTTGATGATTGGACACGTGGAGCATCATATTGATATTATTGAAAAAAGATATTTGTAAAAAATTATTTATTGTAAATTATGGTTCTAAATCCAAAAGTAGATAATTATTTTGCCATTGGTTGTGGACGTTGTTCGCTTGTCGGCACGCCACAATGCAAGGTGCATAATTGGCAAGAAGAAATGCAGTATTTACGTATGATTTTAAACGATTGCGGCTTGGTCGAAGACCTAAAATGGAGTATGCCTTGTTACACTTTTCAAGGTAAGAATGTTGTGATGTTAGCAGCATTTAAAGAGTATTGTTCGATTAATTTTTTCAAAGGTGCTTTGTTAAAAGACGAACACCGTATTTTGGTAAAGCAAGGCGAAAATTCACAAGTCACACGTTTATTCAAAGCGACTGATATTCAGACAGTTATAGAAAATGAACTATTTATAAAAGCCTATATCTTAGAGGCAATTAAAATTGAAAAAAGTGGTCAAAAAGTCGAATTAAAAGACAATACAACATTGGATTTACCCGAAGAATTGTTAGAAAAATTCAAAGAAATGCCTGCTTTCCAAGCGGCTTTTGAAGCACTCACGCCTGGGCGACAACGTGGTTATCAAATCCATTTTTCACAACCGAAACAATCGCAAACGCGTAGTGCAAGAATTGAAAAATACATGGAACAAATTATGGAAGGAAAAGGATTTTATGATTAAAAAACATCCTTTTAAAAAATAAAAATAATCAGCAATGCAAAAAGTAAAATGGTTTGAACGGCGTTTCGATTTCCAAACGGAGCAAAATATTTTTCCTTCGATTATGGAAAGGCTATCGGGTACGCCAGCAAGGTTGGAAGAAAAAATGCAAGCTATCGCTGAGGATTTATTTGAAAAAAGGATAAACGACACTTGGACGATAAAAGAAAATATTGGTCATTTGATAGACCTCGAACCTTTGTGGCAAGGGCGATTGCAAGACATCATCTATGGCGAAATCGAGTTGCGTCCTACGGATTTGCAAAACCGAAAAACGGATTTAGCCAATCACAATGACAAAAGTATGGCGGAGCTTTTAGCAGAGTTTCGAGCAATTAGAAATCTGACAATCAATCAATTAGCAACAATTGACGAAGCCACAGTTTTCAAATACGCTTTGCATCCGCGCCTAAAAACGCCGATGCGAACCATGGATTTGTTCCTCTTTGTCGCCGAACATGACGACCATCATTTGGCAAGAATAACGGAGATTGGGACAAATAACTTCTAAAAACAACAATGAATAATTTAAATAAACTTGTATTGATAAACGATTTGCTTTTCATACCTTTAGATTGGCGATAAAAGTAATTTCAGCATTTGAAAGTAAAGGTTTGTTTGAAACAAAAATCAGATAACAGTTCTTACGCAACCTTTCGTATTAGAAGCTGTTTTCTTTTTTGAAAAGTAAAAAATACATGATAGAAACTTTAAATATCGTTTGGTTCAAAAGAGATTTGCGGTTGCACGACCACGAGCCGTTGCTACGTGCAACGCAGTTGGCTGTCGAGTCAAATACACTTTTGATTTACATTTTTGAACCATCTTGCATGGCGAATTATGATAGCGATGTGCGGCATCATCGTTTCGTTTATGAGTGTCTTTTGGATATGAATAAACAACTGAAAACCAATAACTTAGAAGTATTAATTTGTCAAAAAGAAGCCGATTTTGTATTTGAAAAATTGATAGAAAAGTACCAAATAAACAACGTTTTTTCATACCAAGAAATTGGTACAAATCTTACTTTTGACCGCGATAAACGATTAAAAAAACTTTTCAAAAAGCATGAAATCAAGTGGCAAGAAAGCCAAACGAGTGGCATCGTTCGAGGACTTAGCCACCGTACGACTTGGAAAAATGATTGGTTCGATGTCGCAAAATTGCCAATACAAAATCCTGATTTGACGCAAATAATACCTTTTTTACAAAACATCGAAATGTCTTTTTTGACTGTATTGAAAGGAGAAAATTTATCTGAAAAAATTACCGAACGCAATCCAAATTTTCAGCCAGGCGGCGAAACGACTGCTTGGAAATACCTGCGTTCTTTCCTCGAAACGCGCGGAAAAGGCTACATGAAAAACATCTCAAAACCCGATTTGGCACGTACACATTGTGGACGTATTTCGCCTTATTTGGCTTGGGGCTGTCTTTCGAGCAAGCAAGTTTATCAGTTTTCGCTACAAAATGTAGCAAAAATTGGCAAAAACAACCTTGCTAATTTTTTAGACCGTTTGCGTTGGCGCGATCATTTTATGCAAAAGTTTGAGAGCGAAGTCGAAATGGAATTTCAGAATGTAAATGCAGCTTATGATCACCTTCGCGCCGAAATGAGTGTCGAAATTTTACGCGCTTGGGAAGACGGAAAAACAGGTTTTCCACTCATAGACGCTTGTATGCGCTGCGTAAAAGCAACAGGTTATCTCAATTTTCGGATGCGCGCTATGGTCGTTTCGTTTCTGACACATTCGCTTTGGCAACCTTGGCAAGCGGGCGTTGGGCATCTCGCTCAGATGTTTTTGGACTATGAGCCAGGCATACACTTTTCACAATTTCAGATGCAAGCGGGCGTAACGGGCATCAATACCATTAGGATTTATAATCCAACGACAAACTCAGAAAAGCATGATCCTGAAGGTATTTTTATCAAAAAATGGTTGCCCGAATTACAAAATTTGCCAAATCATTTGCTTCATAATCCTTCGAGTATGACAGCGATGGAAGCCATTTTTTACAATTTTGACCTCGAAAAAGATTATTTTAAACCGATTGTCGATTTGAAAGTATCGGTTCGAAAAGCAAGCGATACGCTTTGGGAAGTAAAAAAAGGCGATGATAGTAAAAGACGTGGAAATATAATCTTGAAAAAACACGTGATTCCGAATGAAGTTAGAAGGAATTAAAGGAATTAAAAAAATTAAAAAAATGAAGTTAATAATTTGATAATCAGTATTTTATATATTTTATTTAAACAAAAAAAAGCCCAAATAAATACAACATATCTATTTGGACTTTTTTTATTTGTAAAGATATTAGTCTTCGCTTCTGCTCAATAAGTAGATAACGATACCAAAACCGATTTTGTTTACTGCGTCACCAATGTTATAAACGATGTCCATTGCTTGACGTGCTACTGCACGGTTAGCAACCATTTCCATACCAAATAAACCACCTTTTGTTCCCAAAATGTAACCTAATGGATAGATAGCCCAACCTACCAACACGAACCAACCAAGTGTACTTACAGCTTTTGCAACTGCAGGACTACTTGACTTCGCCAAATTAGCAACTTCGCCAAACCATACTAAATAAACGATGTAGAAATAAGCTGCACCACTTATTGCGCCCCAGAACCAACTCTGAGTTTCTTCAGGAAATATAGCTTCACCGATATAACCTGTAACTAACATTACAACTGATGCTGCGATTAATTTCCACAACAAACTTACTTTAGCACCAGCTTTTTGTGTGATTAGATAAAATTCTAAACACATAAGTGGCACTGTCAAAAGCCAATCCACATAACGGAAAAATGTTGGCGAATCACCTGTCTCTAAGTTGTAACTACGCATATAGTAGTAGTGAACAGCCGCGATAAAAGTAATGATACCAGAAATAAGAACCGAAGTACGCCATTTAGAAGACGTATTGCCCAATTCAAAAAAGAAAAATACTGAAGCAGCCATCATGGCCATTGTGCCAATAAAAAATGTAAACGCTACATAATTGTCGGCGGCAATTTTCAAATGATCCATAGTAAAAAAGTTTAAAGTTTAAAAAATTTGATTAATTTTATTTTGATTGTAATATTAACACAAACGTAGATATAATTGTTTAGACTTTTTTAAAATTAAATTAATTTTATTCCTTAATTTATGATTATGGACATATTTAATTTTAAACTAAAAAGAAAGATTCAAAATAACTAATTAATTAATATATAAATTAAGAAATTTTTAATCATTTTATACATATACATTAGGCTTCCATATACGTATTAACATAGAATTTCATTTATTGTTTAATTTTTTTTGTCTTAATTATTAAAATTAGTAATTAAATAAAGATACTTATGCAAAGTGAAAAATTATATTATGAGTTTAAGCTAATAGCAATTAATAATTTGGAAATAACTTTAGATGAATTTCAACATTTTATACCTTTTAGTACTTATTAAAATTATTTGTATAAAAAAATTTGATTCTGAAATTTATTTTGGAAGTTCATAAGTAAAATCAATATTTTTTGAGTATATAAATAAAAATCAATAATTTTGAAAGTAAACATTTTATCTCATAAAACGTTGTACTTCAATTAATTATAATGTTTTATGTTATTAAATAATTACTTTGAATTATGTCGAAAATACTACCAATTTTACACGCTTTGCACGAAACAGTACTTTCTGAAAAAACACGAGAAAAAAGTGAACATATTATCATTTGGACAGCAATTGCAGGATTTCTACTTCATTTATTACTCATTGCATTAGTAAATTTCCATTGGATACAAGTCAATGACACGTCTGGTTTATTGAAAAATCCGATTGTAGCAATTTATACACCTTTTTCTTTCATATTGGTTTATGAGGTTTATCTTTTAGTACATTATCTGCCGCGTTCCATCACGCGATACATCGGAAAACAATATGAAATCATTACGTTGATTGTCATAAGACGCATTTTTAAAGATTTGTCCAAATTGGAATTTACTGCGGATTGGTTTACTGTAAAAAACGATTTACAGTTTACGTATGACATCGTAGCGGTCTTGATTTTGTTTTTTCTAATATTGATTTTTTATAGATTAAATCCTAAAAAAGAAGTAAAAGCAGGCGAAAATAAAACAAAAAGTAAAGAAATGACTAATTTTATAATCATGAAAAAAGCCATAGCAACATTGCTCGTACCTTTATTTTTGATCATTGCAGTTATCAATTTTGGAAGTTGGATTTACGAAAACTTTTTTTCTATTAGTCAATTAGTAGGTTCGATACGCGACATCAATAAAATATTTTTCGATGAATTTTTTACTGTTCTTATTTTAATTGATGTACTTTTGCTACTCATTTCTTTTTTACATACCGATGAGTTTAACAAAGTTATTCGTAATTCGAGTTTTATCATTTCTACCATTTTGATAAAAATATCTTTCGGTACAGACGGATTGTTGAATACAATTTTGACGGTTGTAGCTGTTTTGATTGGTGTCATTATTTTGGCAATTCATAACCAATACGATAAATTAGAAAATTAGAAGAACCAAACGGCTATTGATGAAGACAATTGAGAAAAAATCTTATGATTATATATTTATTGGTATGGGTGCAGCGAATTGTCTGCTGCTGCTGCAATTGTTCGACAAAGGCTTGTTGAGTAATAAAAATTTGGCTATAATTGAACCCAATCAGAAAAAATCAAATGACCGCACATTTTGTTTTTGGGCAACCGAAGAACATATCGAACGGCTGAACCTCCAAAAAATAATCACTTATAGTTGGGATAATTTAGAGATTAATCAGCATCAAATAGAAAATATTGCACCACTCAAATATTTTCACGCTAAAGGAATTGATTTGTATGAAAAAACGAATGAAGCGATTAAAGAATGCACTGTGGATACATTTCCTATTTCGTTAGAAAATAAGCAAATCGAAATTACTGATACAATAAATATACAACTCGAAAATCAATCCATTTATACACAAAAAGTTTTTGATAGTCGTCCGCCAAAATTTAAAGCTGCATTAGAAAATGATGCTTTCGTTTGGCAATCTTTTTTAGGTTGGAAAATAAAATTTGACACGCCTTTCTTAGATAAAAATACAGTTAAATTAATGGATTTTTCTGTACCACAAGGGAATGCTACTCAATTTATGTATTTATTACCTTTTTCAAACGATACTGCATTGTTTGAAATTACTCGTTTTGGCAAAGAAATTTTATCGCAACACGAGGCAGAAAAAATACTCAAAGCATACATTGAGCCAAATAATATTCGGTATGAAATCTTAGAAATTGAAAACGGTTGTTTACCAATGACTTCTTGCAGTCTTGACGTACCCGATTTTGGAAAAAATTGGATAAATACAGGAACTCGTGCAAACCTTATGAAACCATCCACAGGCTTTGCTTTTCGCAATATAGCGGAAGATGCGGTTTTGCAATCCGAATTAGTCAGCCAAGAAAATAAGCAAAAGAGTAAACCTCGACAATTGCGTTTTATGATGTACGACCGTTTATTGTTGAATATTTTAGAAAAAAAACCGCAAGAAGGAAAAAAAATATTCAAAACACTGTTCAAAAATGTAGATTATATTTCTATTCTTCATTTTTTGAATGAAGAAACAAGTATTTTCAAAGAAATTATTATTTTTCTTCGATTGCCCGTGAAAATTTTTGTTCATACTGCTTTAAATGATATATTTTATAGCATAAAACAATTACCAATTACACTAATTGCTTTTTTTTTTACAATATTTACTTTGTTTTTTTACAACGTTCATGCTGAAATAATTCCTTTGACTTTCCTTTTGTTGGGATTTTTGGCTGTCGGAATGCCGCACGGAGCAATCGATTATATTTTTGAAAACAACGATAAAGAACCCAAAATTACACCATTATTTATCGTAAATTTTTTGGCAAAAAGTGCAATTATTGGACTACTTTGGTTCTCAATATCAAGTTTAGCACTACTATTTTTTATCTTGTATTCCGCATGGCATTTTGGCCAAACCGATTTTCAACATTGGAAATTAAAGACTGGGAAAGTATCATTTTTATATGGTTTGGCTGTTTTAGTTTTTCTTTTTGCTACACATTTTACAGAATTTATCAGCGTTTTAAACCAAATTCCTAAACTAAACATTGGCGAAACATTCCAAAATCATTTGCCTAATTCGTTGCAATTGGCAATAGCTGCGATTTGTTTCGGATTTTTGTTTGCCGTAGGAATTGTTTCTAAATCGTCAAAAATTCTAATAACTGCTTTGTATTTGTTGCTTTGTAGTGGTTTGCCGCTATTGGTCAGCTTCGCCATTTATTTTATTTGGCAACATAGCGTTCATGGTTGGCAACATTTAGCAGCTCATTCCAAGCATAAAACCTCATTTTTATGGCGAAAATCTCAAATGTTTAGCATCGCAGGAATACTAATTATGGCTGCGGTTTTCTTTTTATACCAAGAAAATGGTGTTGGTCTTAGTTTTATTTTGCTCTCTTGTTTCAGTTTTCCACATGTACTTAATATGAATAATTTTTATATCAAAAATCGGAAAAATTTGGAGATTGAAAAGTAGAATAAATTGTAAATTTTTGATTGGAATATAAAATAAAACAAACTATAAACAATGGAAACTATTGTTTTGACTAGTTTTAAGTATAATTCGTAATTCATTGATAATCAGGGTTTTAGGAATGGTTTTCCAGTTCAGCTTTTTCGATTTTTATATTAAAATCTATCTTGATTTGGAAAAGATTGCAAGATAATTGAGCTAAGTAACGTGCCGACAAATAAATTTATGAAGATTGGAAATTCTGTATCAAATGGATTTTTAAACATTTCGTCAGAACTAAATTGAATCAACAACTGATATAACAAGACAATACTAAAACCACAAATAAAAAAATTTAGTCGATTTGATTTTATACTCAATAGATAGTTTATCGGAATACTCAATAAATAAATTGGAATAGCCAAAAGATAAAAAACAATTAAAATGAATAGATTTTGAGGCCCAGGTTTCATAACAAAAAAAGCAGATATAATTGAAATCAAAGTCATCAAACAAAAATGAAAACCGAAGAAAATCATCATTTTTCTGAATTTATCTTTATTCGTATCTTTTTTAATTTCTAAGTTGTTTTCCATCTTTTTTATTATTTAAATAATTGATAATCAGGCTTTTAAATTTCCATTTTCGATTTCAAAAACTTTGTAAGATTGATTTTTTGAACTCAAAATATTAGCAATCCTGTCGGTATGCGTATCCGAAATAAAGACTTGACCGATGTTTGGCGTGAGTAATAAATCGAGTAAAAAAGCGACACGATTTGGATCTAATTTATCAAAAATATCGTCTAATAACAAGATTGGTACAATGCCTTTTTGCAGTCGCAACAACTCATATTGAGCCAATTTCAAAGCCAAAATAAATGACTTCAATTGCCCTTGCGAAGCAAATCGTTTTAACAATTGACCATTAATCGAAAACTGAATGTCGTCGCGATGCGGGCCTTCGCTCGTGCGTTGCAATATTCTGTCTTTTTCAGTATTTTTCAAAAAAAGATTTTCAAGCGATTCGTTCAGCATATCGCTCACAAATTCCATTTCTACTTGCTCTTGATTTCCAGAAATAGTCTTATAAAATTCGATAAAAATTGGATTCAATTGCGTCAAAAATTGTTTTCGTGCTTCATGTATTTTTTGAGCTGGTTCTAGCAATTGCTCGTTATAAATATTGATAAGTGTAGCGTTGTAATTGTGTTGTTGATACATCAATTTCAGCGCCGCATTTCGTTGTTTTACGATGCCATTATAAGTAATCAAAGCCATCAAATAATCTGGCGAAAGTTGAGATAATGTGTTGTCTATCAGCTTTCTACGTGCTTCGCTGCCTTCGGTGGCGAGTTGCGTATCGTCAGGCGAAATCATGACAATAGGGTAGCGGCCGATGTGGTCAATTAGCTTCTCGTAAGGTGCGTCATTGAGTTCAAAAACCTTTGGTTTTTTGGATTGCAACTTCACAACTATTTTCGATTTTTTGTCCTCATTTTTAAAATTTGCCTCCAATCGAAAAAAAGATTCTTCGTGCCGAATGATGTGTGCATCTTGAATCGCAAAATGACTTTTGGACATACAACAATAGTAAATAGCGTCCAATACATTGGTTTTTCCCATGCCATTTAGCCCAACTAAACAGTTCATTTTTGGATCAAAATCAAGTTTTAAATCTTCGTAATTTTTAAAATTGATTAAACGTATTTTCTCTAGTTGCATATATTCGATGTCCTATTTTTATAATTAATTTCTTCTTTTTACTCTTTCAACAACTCCAACAAAGCACCTGACATACTCCGAATTCCTGTAGAAATCGTTTCTACTGGTTCGGGCAAAAAAGTAGAGCTGTGCAAACTTGGCAAAATTTTATTTTGTGACTTATAACTTTCGTATTTTTTAGGTTCAACTGCGCCGAGCCAAAACAAGAAAACTGGAACGCTATTGTCTTCCAAACCAAAATGCCCAAAATCTTCTGAAACCATGACTGGTTTTACTTTCGTAACATTCGCTTTGCCAATAGCGTTTTCAAAAGCAGGTACTAAACGAGCTGTCAAAATTGGATTATTGTACAAAGCTGGAGAGTGTTCGGGCGTGATTTCGATGTCTGGATAAAGCGATTCGGGTAAACCTTCGCTGACGGCAACACCTTTTGCTTTTTCTCTTATTTTTTCAATAATTAGGTCTTTTATTTTGTCGTTGTAAGTGCGCAAAGTCAATTCCAAACGTGTTTCGTTTGCAATAATATTGCGTTTTGTGCCGCCATGAATAGTACCGACCGTCAAAACTGCTGGCTCTATGGCAGGAATGTCACGAGAGATAATGGTCTGTAAATCAAGGATTAACTTCGCCGACATCACGATTGGATCTACGGTATTGTGTGGATAAGCACCATGACCACTCACACCTTTTACAGTAATATTGATAGAATTTACGCTCGCCATAGCATACTCCGAGCAATAACCGATTTTGCCAGCTGGCATATCCGAAGCATCGTGTAGCGCAAGGCAAAAATCGGGTTTTCCGTATTTTTTATACAAACCTTCATCAAGCATGGCTTTTGCGCCGACCACGATTTCTTCGGCAGGTTGTGCCACGAAAATAATTTTTCCTTTCCAATTCTGAATGGCGTTAAAAGCGACAATCGTACCCAACCAAACGCTCATGTGTATATCGTGTCCGCAAGCGTGCATGGCAGGAACTTCTTTGCCATTATGGTCTTTCATCGTTATTTTACTTGCATACGCAACGCCAGTTTCCTCTTTTACAGGCAACGCATCTATGTCAGCACGAACCAAAACGGTTGGCCCTTTTCCATTTTCCAATACGACTACAACACCGTTTCCACCTACATTTGCATCAGCTTTTATGCCTCGCTTTGCTAAGTTTTGAACTAAATATGCAGCCGTATTTTTTTCACAAAGCGAGACTTCTGGGTTTTGATGCAAGTAATAATAAGTATCTGCCAGACCCTTGATTTCATTTTTTACAACCAAGTCAATCGCTGTATTTTGTGCATTTGTATTATTAATTATTATAAAAATAAAAAATAAAATTATATGTAAGTATCTCAATGTTAATGTTTTATGTTAAATAAAAAATCGACCTCCCCAACCCTCCAAAGGAGGGAGTTGCTATCGTAGATTAAAAAAGACCTCCCTAACCCTCCAAAGGAGGGAACTGCCTTCGTTATAGTAAAATATTTGTAAACGAAAAAAATTATGGCATTTCAAAACGTAAATATTATTTTTTTAATTCCTTTAATTTTCTTAATTTCTTAATTCCGCTTTCAGAAGGGATAATCCGCCGAACCAATTTTTATATCGTCAAAGGCTTCGTGAAAATGTTTGATTAAATCAGATGCGATAATTGTTTCTTGAGTTTGGTGCGAAAGCGCAATATCGCCAGCCAAACCGTGAAGGTAAACGCCTAATTTTGCGGCATCAATTGGCAAATATTGTTGTGCCAAAAAACTTGTGATAATACCTGTCAAAACATCGCCGCTACCTGCGGTTGCCATGCCGTCATTTCCGTTGGTGTTGATATAACTCAATCCGTCCACATCACTAATCACGGTATGATGCCCTTTCAGAACGATGATAATTCCCAACTCCAACGACTTTTGTTTTTGGATTTCAAGTTGCATAAATTCATTTGGCGAATGGCCAAAAAGGCGTTCAAATTCTTTTGGATGTGGCGTGATAATCGTGCCTTTTGGTATAAAACTAAGCAACTCTTGATTTTGTGCGATGATATTCAACGCATCAGCATCTAAGACCAAAGGTTTTTTGGCCTTCGTCAAAATCTCTGCCAAAAGCGTCGCCGTCAGTTGATGTGTGCCGATGCCACAACCGACTCCAATAGCGTCATAAATATCATAATCAATTGATTGAGAGAGAATTGCGTCTTCTTTATCTATGATGAGCATGACTTCTGGAACTGAAATTTGTAGCACATCGCGCCCACAACGAGGCGTGTGAACCGTACATTTGCCAACACCACTACGCATACAACTTTTAGATGCTAAGATTGCCGCGCCCATTGAACCTTCTTTTCCGACTACTAATAGTGCGTGACCAAAATCGCCTTTGTGAGCAAATTTGGAACGGATTTTAAAAATATCAAAAATATCGTCTTCTTCAACCGTTTGATAATCGGCTACGGTTTCTAAATAATATTTTTGATTCAAATCCAAGGATTCGACGTAAAAACTGCGGATGCGTTCTTCGTTGGAGCGCATAAAAAATGCCAATTTTGGCACTTCAAAACTGCAAACTTTGTTAGCATTTATACAAATACCTTCCGAATAAAAATCGGAAAACATACCCGAAGGCATATCGACACTATATATAATGTTGCCGTTTATATTAATGTGTTCTATCAAAGTTGCCCAATAACCTTTGATGGAGCGCGTAAGTCCAGTGCCGAATATCGCATCTATAACAATTGCTTTTTTATTAATTTTTGGCAATGGATCATCTTCTTTGATGCTAAAAACTGGAATCGAATCGTCGTTTGGCAATTGATTGAGTTGATGAAAAAAATCTGGTGTTGGTGCCGAACTTTTGCACCACCATATTTTGACATCGCAGCCCAAATATTTCAAAATTTTGGCAATAGCAATGCCATCGCCGCCATTATTACCTGAGCCACAAAATATTTCAATCTTCAAATCGTCTATGATTTGAAATATTTGAAACCATTCACAAAAAATCTCGGCAGCCTTGTCCATCAACTCAATAGAAGTCAGATTGTCCTCTTTTATGGTGTATGCGTCCCAATCACGAAGTTGTTTTGAGGTAAATATTTTCATAATTCTAAAATTATACTTATTTTTACAAAAGTATAATTATTTTGAAAAAAAAGAAAGGAAAAGAAGCATTTACATGGAAATATTTAAAGATTTGCTTGTGGTTGAGTTGGCGAGTGTTTTGGCTGGGCCAGCTGCAGGTTTGTTTTTTGCAGAATTGGGCGCAAAAGTGATCAAAGTAGAAAACAGTACGACTGGCGGCGACATGACCCGAAACTGGCGTTTGCCGACCGAATCCAAGACCACAAAAGAGTCAAGTTATTATTGTAGTGTCAATTGGAACAAGCAAGTTTTGAGTCTTGATTTTTCGCAAGATTCTGATAGACAACAAGTTATATCGATTTGTAAGAAAGCAGATATTGTGATTTCAAATTATAAAAAAGAAAGTGCCATCAAGTTTGGATTGAGTTACGAGCAACTGAAAATCGAGAATCCGAAGTTGATTTATGCGCAATTGAACTCATATTCAGAAACCGATAACACGCCAGCTTTTGATATTGTGATGCAAGCCGAAACTGGTTTTTTGCACATGACAGGCGAGGCCGATCGCGCACCAGTTCGTATGCCAGTTGCATTGATAGATATTATGGCTGGTCACCAACTGAAAGAAGGTATTTTGTGCGCATTGTTACAACGCGAACGGACTGGAAAAGGCTCGTATTTGTCGGTTTCTTTGTTTGAATCAGCAGTTGCTTCGCTCGCCAATCAAGCGACAAATTGGTTGATGGAAGCTCAGATTCCGCAACGTATGGGCGCACAACATCCGAATATTGCGCCTTATGGCGATATGTTTCAAACTGCCGATAACCAAGCAATTGTATTGGCAGTTGGTACAGAAAATCAGTTTCAAAAATTATGTAATTGCTTGAATATCAATGATTTAATAATAAATAATGATTTTAATAACAATGCTTCGAGGGTTATGAATAGGGTAGAGTTGAATGATATTTTAGCGAAAGCATTTTTAAATTTTGATAAAAATGTTATTTTACCAATCTTGAAAAACAGCGGCGTGCCTTGCGGTAGTATCAACGATATGAAAGCCGTTTTCGAGATGCCCGAAACGCAACATTTAATCCTTGAAGATACGTTGTCAGATGGTCAGTTGGCAAGGCGCGTAAAAACGAAAATTTTTGAAATAAAAACTGAATAAAATAAGGCATTAAATTTGTTAATAATATATAATTCGATTTTGAAAAGAATAAATTTACAATTTGCCAAACGCTGTCAGGGTTTAGAACCCTGACAGCGTTAATATAAAATCTATTTTGAAAAAAAGAGTGACAAAGTACCAAAAATTAGATTGTCTTAAAATGCCGTTTTCAAAATAAAACACTAATTTAGAACATAATCTTTTTCCTATGAGCAATATTAATCGTTTTTTATTTATATTTATAATAAACTGTTTATCAGTATATTATGCAAATGCAACGCATATTATTGGCGGAGAACTTAACTATAAATGTCTTGGTAACAATAAATATGAGATTTCATTGACGGTGTATCGAGATTGCTATTATGGCAATCCACAAGCTCAATTTGATAATCCTGCATATATTGGCGTTTTCAGTAAAACGAGTAGTAAATTGCTTGATAGTTTGAAAATTGATTTTGTAAAAGACGATACTTTGAAGGTACAATTGTCCGATACTTGTTTGGTTGTGCCAAAAGATGTTTGTGTGCATACGACTACATATAAATCCGTCATAACCTTGAATCCTTTGGCTGGCGGTTACATATTGGCGTATCAGCGATGTTGTCGAAACCAAACCATACAAAACATCATAGATCCGTTGAGTACTGGCGCTACATTTTTAGTCGAGATCTCGGATGATGCGTTAAAAACGTGTAACTCCAATGCTAAATTTAGCAATTGGCCACCTATTTTTATTTGTGTAAATGAAAAATTGACCTTTGATCATTCTGCTAAAGATATTGATGGCGATAGTATATTTTATAAATTATGTACACCATTTGAAGGTGCAAATACGACAATTCCTCAACCCAAACCTGCAAATCCACCGCCATATTTGCCAGTACAATGGAAAACACCTTACGATTTGTTGAATATTTTAGGTGGCGAACCACTCAATATTGATGGTAAAACTGGTTATATGACTGCAAAACCAAGCGTAATTGGTCAATTTGTGGTCGGTGTATGTATCGATGAATTTCGGAATAAAAAATTGATTTCGACCACTCGTCGTGATTTTCAATACAATGTAGGTTATTGTACAAGTTCAGTTGCTGCGTTTTTTGCACCAAAAATCCAATGCAACAACCTTGATGTGTTTTTTGACAATCAAAGCAAAAATGCAAGCAAATACGAATGGGATTTTGGTGACAAAAATTCTACTACTGATGTTTCGACATTGGCTGCGCCAAGTTACGCTTATCCAGATACTGGCACTTACAAAATCCGTTTGATTGCGCAACCTGGCGGCGCTTGCGCCGACACTTCATATCAGACAATTATTCTCAAAAACTCAACTATAAAAGTTGCTTTTAACTACGATTTGACTGGTTGTGATACGATTTTGTTAAAAACAATCAATCAGACAACTGATGCTGCGGGTTTGCCAAAATCATATAAATGGTCGCTTTTGCAGCAAAATGGAACTTTTAAACTAGAATCTACTGATAAAGAACCGACTTTTAAAGTCGGAAAATCTGGCAATTGGGTTTTGACGCTCGAAGCTACTGCTGCTAATGATTGTCCGATTCAATTAGCCAAAATTATCAATATAACTGCTTTTGATCCGCCACTTTTGGCTTCTTTTACGGGTTGTAAAGGCGATACGATAACGCTGAATCCTACGCCAAATTCAATTTATGATTACATTTGGTCTCCATCATCTGACTTTGTAATGCCAAATTTAGCAACTCAAAAAGTTGTTTTGAAGGATAATAAAACGGTTTCAGTAAAAATAAAACAAAAAACTGGAGTTTGCGAAGTCAATCGTAAAGTTACGTTAAACTTGAATCCAAAACAAATAAATGCACTAGCGATTGCAAAACCTGATACCATTTATGCTGGAAAAACAGCCCAATTAGAAACGAATCAAGGCTTGAATTATGCCTATATTTGGTCACCAAAATTGGGTTTAGACAAACCTACAATTTATAATCCGATAGCTAAACCAGCCGAAACGATAACTTATAAAGTTAGCATCACTAGCGCAGGCGAATGTAGCGGAAGAGCAGATGTGACCATATATGTGATTAAACCAATTTGCGATGAACCATTTATATTTGTTCCAACAGGATTTACGCCAAATAATGATGGGAGAAATGACGAACTTTTCGTTCGCGGAAATTATATCGAAAAGTTAGTTTTTGCCGTTTATAACCGTTGGGGCGAACGCGTATTTTTTACAGAAGACATCAAACGAGGCTGGGACGGAACATATAATGGTGCCGAATTACCACCTGATGTATATGGATTTTATTTAAAAGTCACTTGTCCAAGTGGCGAAAATTTCTCAAAACAAGGCAATGTAACGCTGATTCGATAACAAAAAAAGAGCTTAGAAAATGTATATTTTCTAAGCTCTTTTTTGATAATATTGTAACAATTTAGCCGTTGTGAATTAATAAAATATTTTGCCGCTTTTTTGATTAATTTTCTCGTTATAATAAGCAATTGACAATAGGCAAATTTTGACTAGGAAAATTACACAAATTTAGGAATCTAAATTTTGCTAATTGTTAATTGCTTATTTTAACGACTAATTTCCCAAATTCTAAAAAAATCGTTCTAATTTTCTAATGCCTAAGTTGTTACAAAATTCTTACAAATACAACCTCTTTTTCTTCGGCTCTAGCACATCATCAAGCAACTCTCGCAGCGAATCGCGACTAGGATATTTTTTGTACAACGCTGACCGAATCGTAATAATTAGTTCTGTATGGCCTTGTTCAAACAATTTATCCATCACTTCTCGAATCCTTTTTGCACCTTGTGTGCCAAGGTGTTGATCTAAGAATTGAAACGCCCAAGTTTGATAAATGTCAAGAATTTCTTTTGGATATAAAAACACTAATGCGTTGGTATATTGCAACAAAAGCTCAACAGATAATGTGTTTTTTACATATTCCAAAAGTAAACTTCTATCAAATTCTGTAAAATAAATATAGCCCAATATATCTCTTTTTTGAATACTAAAAGGCTGATTTTGAATCAATTTTATTGTATTTTCAAGCGTTTTTTTCCATTTTTTACTCGAACTTGCTTTCATCAAATCATAATATTTGAGGTCATAAGTTTCTAAAAATAGCTTTTGTGCTTGGTTGTCAATATCTCTGACATCATTGCGATAAATGGCGTATTCGAGCGTTAATTTATTGGCCAAATCGAGGTGTTCGGTTGAAATGTTTTTAATTTTTTCAATAGCTTTTTCAAAAAAATCAAATCGATTATTTTTTAATAATTTCTGAAATAATTGAATCAAATATTCAAAATTATCGATGTTGTTTTCAAGAAAATAATTTGCTTTTTCAACTTTATTTTCAGTTAATAAATAAGTAGCAATAACTTTATTTTGTATAAAGAAAGTTGAATTATCATTTTTAGTTTCAAGCAATTTTTCGACCAAAAGCGTTGTATTTCCGTAACTTGCGACCTGTTTTTCACAAAT
>JAYUJV010000518.1:0-2062 GCA_043764975.1 Saprospirales bacterium | reverse complement strand
ACTTTTGGAGGAGTTGAAAAAAATTACTACTCTATGTGTTTCCACAAAAAGTTTAAAAGAACCAGACTAATAAATTACTTCTTTTCTTTTTCGTACATTGCGTTTAGTTCAGTCAAAACTTTATCGGTTACATCACGTGAAGACTCGCCATATAGTACGCCTACGCCTGCAGAAGTATAGCTCAAGATGTAAGTGTAGCCATTCTCTTGCGCGATGCGCTTGATGACTTCGTTTACTTTGCCACGAAATATTTTATCGAGTTCGCTTTGTTCTTTATCCATGGTTTCGGCCAATTGCTGGCGGTAGCGCTCAAGGTCTTCTTGTCTTTTTTGTAGTTTTGCACCAACGGTTTCGCGCTCATTTGGACTCATGTTTTGTACATTGGCTTGAGCTTCTTGCATCTCTTTTTGAATTGAAATGGTGCGTCCTTCCATATCTTTTTGCGCATTTCTTACCTTTGCTTCAATTGTTTTTTTCGTATCAATCAAAAACTTGTATTTAGTATTCAAAGAATCCGTGTTTACGTAGGCAATTTTTTCGCCAGCAAATGCTGAGGCAGTCGTTGGCGTAGTCGCTGAGGCAGTTGCGTCAGTAGAATTTGTTGGTTTGCAAGCAGTTGCGAGTAAGGCAAGCGTTGCGAAAGCGAAAACAAGTTTTTTCATTAAATTTTAATTTTAAAAATGCCTTTTTTATTAATAAAGAAATAAAAAGACACCAAGTGAATGGATAGTATGTTTATGGGCAAAGATACATAAAAAAAGGAGAGCCTCAAATGCTTTTTTATTTTTTGAAAAAATAGATTCTCATTCTTTAAAAGAAAAAATAGTTAGCTATGTATCGAGTCTGCATTTTTACGTTATAGACTTGTGTAGAATATTTTAGCCATCAAAAAAGCATCGTATTCTCAAAATAAATATCGAACTTTACAGCCTTAAATAAAAGATATGCGCGCACCATCAACGATATTAATTAGTCCTTTTGTGTTAGGCACAGGCCTAATGCTTTATACTGCTTGGGAAAACGACGGCAAATTTGCCATCTGGATTGCACCTTTTTTTATCATTGCGGCTATGATTTATGTCATGAGTCCGCAGATAGACTGGTGGTGGTACAGCCAGCATCCGCCTAAGATAGACGAACCTTTATTGGCTTTGCTCCGCAGATATAGTGTTGTATATCAACAACTTAGCGAAACTGAAAAGCAATTCGTAGAAGCTCGAACAGGCTTGATTATGCTTGACAAAAACTATATGCCAATGGGCGGTATGGAGTCCGTCACGAGCGATGTAGAGCTTTGGGTTTCTTTTCATTTGGCGGTTTTGACGCTCAAAAAGAAAAACGATTTCCATATCACACCTTTTGAAAACATCGTGGTTTATCCGCGACTTTTCCCTTCGCCACAACATCCAAATGATTTTCATGCGTCCGAGATATTCGAGGAAGATGGTGTCGTGATGGTCGGCATTGAGCCAATGGTCAATGGTATTACGCAAGCAAATAAATTTTATAATGTCATTTTGCATGAGTGGCTAAAAGTGTACATGTTGCATTTTAAGCCAGATTTTGAAACACTGAATACCGCAACTTGGGAACAATTAACCCAGATTAGTGGTTTTAGTAAAGCACATATAGAACAGTGTATTGGTTTGCCAGATGTGGAGCAATCGCTGGTTGTGTTGCATCATTTTTTTGTGTTTCGTGCGCCCTTCAAAGCGCAATTACCAGCGTTGAACGCAATGCTCGAAGCGCATTTTTTTGAATTATAATAACGTGTAAACACTCAGTCAAAATTGTCAGCTAGTCATTTTTGTCGGTTAGTCCATAAAATCTAACTTTTATGCGCTTTTGAATTATAAATAATTTTTGTACAAATAATTATGCACAAAGGAATAGTAGTAAAATCGACTGGAAGTTGGTATCTCGTAAAAGATGATGCCACGCAACTGGCCGTACAATGTCGAATCATCGGTAAATTTCGCTTAGAAAAAATGTACCTCACCAATCCAGTTGCCGTTGGCGACGAGGTGATGTATGTCAAAGAAGGCGACGAAAACGGCATGAT
>JAYUJV010000517.1:0-5468 GCA_043764975.1 Saprospirales bacterium | reverse complement strand
GCAAATAAGTAAAATTTCCGATGCCGCCAATATTGAGCATAATGCGGTTTTCGCCAGGCTCAGAAAACATCAAATAATCGCCGTAAACGGCCAAAGGCGCGCCTTCACCGCCAGCTGCAATGTGTTTTTGACGAAAGTCACTCAACGTAATTATTCCAGTTTTGACCGCCACATGATCACCATCGCCAATCTGCAACGTCGCATTCGGATAATCCAAAAGTTGATGCTGATGTTGCGGCGCATGAAAAACCGTTTGTCCATGACTCGCCACAATATCAACATTATGAGCAGCAATTTTCCAATCTTTCAAACAAGCATTTATCATCTCGCCATGCGTCGTACCAATCCATTCATTGAGCAACACAAGATGTTGAAAATCAATGCTTTGCATCGCAAATACACCCTTTATTTTCGACTTTATTTCATCAGAATAATCAACAGTTTTGAACGCCACCAACGATACTTTTGTATCAATTCCGCTACCTTCAAAACGGCACAAAGCGACATCCAGACCATCAAGCGATGTGCCAGACATTAGCCCAATTATGAACCTCGAAGGCTTGTTTGCGATGTTATATAAATTGAGAATATTTGAATTCAATGTATGTTTTGATTTTGGAATTTAAGAACTTATACAGTAGTAATCAAATCATCAAAAATATTTAATCTAAGACTAACTGACTAAAATGACTAACTGACTTATAAAATTAAAGCGCATTAAAAATCGTCAAAAAATCGGCTGCAACCAATGACGCACCACCGATCAAACCACCGTCCACATCGGGTTGAGCGAATAGTTCGGCTGCATTTTTGGCATTGCAACTTCCACCATATAGTATAGAAATATTGTTGGCCACTTTTGCACCATATTGTTTTTTCAAAAAGCTACGCAAAGCCTTGTGCATCGCTTGCGCTTGATCAGAACTTGCAGTTTTGCCTGTACCGATAGCCCAAATTGGTTCGTAAGCAATCACAACTTTCTGAATTGTATCAGGATCTAAATGAAATAAACTTGCTTGGATTTGAGCCGAAACGTGTTTTTCGTGCGTACCAGCTTCGCGAATATCGAGTGCTTCGCCACAACAAAAAATAGGCGTCAAACCTTTTGCCAACGTTGCATCAACTTTCGTTGCCAACAATTCATCAGATTCTGCAAAAAATTGACGACGTTCTGAGTGACCCAAAATCACATAAGTTGCACCAACTGATTCGATCATATCCAACGAAGTTTCGCCAGTAAATGCGCCTTTTGCTTCTTGGTGGCAGTTTTGAGCAGCAATATTGATAAATTTACGTTTTTTAACGACATTTTTCGCTGCCGCTAAATGTATAAACGGCGTTGCCAATACCATGATATTTTTTGAAAGCGCAGGTGCTAATTCCAACACTTGTTTTGCTAAATCTAGGCCTTCTTGAAAGGTCTTATTCATTTTCCAGTTACCTGCTACGATTTTCTTACGTGCCATTTTTTTATATTTTATTTGAATAATGTCGCAAAATTAGTATTTTTAAACTTTATTTCTTCATTTTTTAATAATTTATTAAAAATCAAATACTCACTATTGAAACTTTTTTTTTGAAATCAATGTTTTTGAAATCGAAAGAAAAAAATTAAACCAAAATACTATTGGTTTGACCTTAACCGAACGTTGTCAGCGTTTAAAACGCTGACAACGTTACATATATGAAAAATAACAACAACATAACATGACTCAATTCATAGATATTGGAATAAATTTGATGAACAAACAATTCCAAAACGATGCGAATACTATTATTGAAAATGCCAAAGAAGCTGGTGTTTCTCAGATGATTTTGACTGGCGTGAGTGTCGCCAACAGCGAAAAATCAGCGGCTTATGCAGCCAAATATTCAGGCGTTTTATACTCGACTGCTGGCATACATCCACATGATTCAAAAAATTTTGACCATGAAAGTATCAAAAAATTGAAAGCCTTATTGGCATTGCCTCACGTCATTTCGGTTGGCGAATGTGGCTTGGATTTTGATCGAGATTTTTCGCCGCGCGCCATACAAGAAAAATGCTACGAAGCGCATCTAAACTTAGCCATCGAAAGCCAAAAACCTTTGTTTTTGCACGAAAGAGCTGCTTTTCAACGTTTTAACGACATCACAGACACTTATCTTGATCGCTTGCCGAAAGGTGTCATTCATTGTTTTACAGGTACTTTGCAAGAGGCAAAAACGTATCTCGACAAAGGTTTTTACATCGGTTTGACTGGTGCAATCAGCGATGTCCGCCGTTTTGAACACCTAAAAGAAGTCATAAAATACGTACCAATTGATAGATTAATGATTGAAACCGATGCACCTTATATGTTGCCCAAAAACATTCCGAACAGCAAATTGACAAAGTATAACGAACGTCGCAACGAACCAGCATTTTTACCTTTTGTGGCTGAAACGATTGCTCAAATCAAGAAAACGAGCGTTGAAGAAATCGCGATGCAAACAACTCAGGTTGCAAAAACATTTTTTGGAATTTAATTTTTATATTTTAATCAAAATATCGTAACTTTGAGTAAAATTTAAACAAAATGAAAGATTTAAAGTATTTATTGGCGTATTCGATTCCAATTACTGGATTTTTGAGCGTTTATTTTGGAGGTATTTGGTCTGTTTTTACAGTCTTTTTTGCCTTTGTCTTGATTCCAATTATTGAGCTTTACGCAGTCGGCAATACAGATAATCACGATGAAACCGTTGAATCATCACGCCTCAGCAATCGTTTTTTTGATTTGCTGCTTTATATTAATGTACCAATTCTGTTTTCGTTGGTCTATTTTTTATTGGCAACCATTACAACAAGACATTTACAAATTTTTGAAATCATAGGTATGACCATTTCGGTTGGTATGGTGTTGGGTTCAAATGGCATCAATGTAGCGCACGAACTTGGTCACCGCAACAATACTTTTGACAAGTTCATGGCGCAGCTTTTGCTACTGCCAAACCTTTATATGCACTTTACGAACGAGCATAATTTTGGTCACCACAAAAACATCGCAACAGACGCCGATCCAGCGTCTTCTCGCCTTAACGAAAACATTTATTCGTTTTGGATTCGCTCTGTCGTTGGTACTTATAAAGGCGCTTGGGAAATCGAAGCTCAAATGTTAAACAAAGATAAAAAAGCATTTTTTTCTATTCATAATTATATGATTATCAACACATTGATTCAAATATCTTATTTAATAAGTTGCTTTTATTTCTTTGGAATCTTAGGTTTGGTTGTCGCAATATTGTCTGCGATAGTAGGTTTTTTGATGCTCGAAACTGTCAATTATATAGAACATTATGGCTTGCGCCGAAAGCAACTCGAAAACGGTCGTTACGAACAAGTAATGCCGCATCACTCTTGGAATTCGGATCATGAACTCGGCCGTATCATCTTATATGAACTCACTCGACACAGCGATCACCATTATCAAGCTGCTCGAAAATATCAAGTTTTGCGCCATCACGACAATACTCCACAATTGCCATTTGGCTATCCAGGCTCTATGCTTTTAGCACTCGTGCCACCACTTTGGTTTCGCAAAATGAATCCAATTGTCGCTGGTTTAGCTGTATAAAAAATCAACAAAAAAAGCCTTATTTTCAATTGAAAATAAGGCTTTTTTTACTCTAAATTAGTTATTTTTTTAATTTTCTTAATTCCCTTAATTTTTTTAATTTGATTTATATCCATTCAAAAAATCGCCAACTTTCATGCGTTTTTTCCCTTGCAATTGTAATTCCAAAATCTCTATAAAATAATCTGCACAAGCAATTTTTAATTTATTTTTTTCAAATAAAAAAGTGCCAACAGCTTGATTGACAGGCGTTTCTGAAATTTTCGCTGTATATATTTTAAGTATCAAATTATCCAATTTTGTCCAAGCAGTCGGAAACGGACTCATGCCTCTTACAAAATTATGCACTTTTTCGGCAGGTTGATAAAAGTTAATTTCGCAAGTTTCTAAAAATAACTTTGGAGCTTTGGTCGCTATTTCATCGCTTTGAGGTGTTAAAATATAATCGGCAGATCGGATTTTCTGAACCGATTCGAGTACCACTTCTGCACCCATGACCATCATTCGGTCGTGTACTTCGCCAGTTGTTTCGTCAGCACCGATGCTTAATTTTCGTTGCATCAAAATATCGCCAGTATCAATTTCTTGTTGTAAAAAAAAGGTCGTCACGCCAGTTTCTTTTTCTCCGTTTATGACCGCCCAATGTATGGGCGCTGCGCCACGATATTTCGGCAACAACGACCCATGTAGGTTTATAGTGCCAATGCTCGGCATACTCCAAACCATTTCGGGTAACATACGAAACGCTACAACTACCTGTAAATCAGCCTTATATGATTCCAATGCGGCCATAAAATCTGGAGAGCGCAATTTTTCAGGCTGTAACACTGGTATATTTTTTGACACAGCATATTGCTTCACAGCCGACTGTATCAAGTCTTTTCCACCACGTCCACCATATTTATCCGAAGCCGTAACAACCGCCACCACATCATATCCATTTTTGACTAATATATCCAAACTCGACACCGCAAACTCTGGCGTACCCATAAATATTATCTTCATATTCAATTTATTATGAGTAGAATTATTGAATGTTCAACGCCGTCGAGGTTTTAAACCTCGAAGACGTTACAAACAATTCATATTTACTCAGATTTATTCAAAAATACTGCATTTTAAAAACTCCTCCCTTTGGGAGGTTGGGTGGGTCTCTCACACCTGAAACACCCCAACATTAAACTTCTCGACAGGCGCATTATTCGCCGCTTCTATGCCCATGCTTATCCATTTTCGAGTATCGAGCGGATCGATGATGGCATCAACCCAAAGGCGAGATGCAGCATAATATGGCGTTGTTTGTTCATCATATTTGTCTTTTATGGCTTCAAAAGCCTTCAATTCTTCTTCTGCCGACATCGTTTTTCCTTTTGCTTTTAAAGTTGCCAAATTGATTTGCATCAAGGTTTTGGCTGCTTGTGCGCCGCCCATCACAGCAATTTTTGCAGTCGGCCAAGCCACAATCAAGCGCGGATCATAAGCCTTGCCACACATCGCATAATTACCTGCGCCATACGAGTTACCCATCACAATCGTGAATTTCGGAACAGTAGAATTTGCAACAGCATTGACCATTTTTGCACCATCTTTTATGATTCCGCCGTGTTCAGATTTAGAACCCACCATAAAACCTGTTACATCTTGCACAAAAACCAACGGAATTTTCTTTTGATTGCAATTGGCTATAAATCGTGTGGCTTTGTCCGCAGAATCTGAATATATTGCGCCGCCAAATTGCATTTCACCTTTTGCGTTTTTCACAACTTTACGTTGGTTTGCAACAATTCCAACCGCCCAACCATCAATTCTGGCATAAGCCGTAATAATAGTTTTTCCGTAATCTGGTTTGTATTCGTCAAGTTCGGAATTGTC
>JAYUJV010000516.1:0-17375 GCA_043764975.1 Saprospirales bacterium | reverse complement strand
AAAACCCATTTTGACGATTTGTCATACCTCAAATCGCATATTACTGACATTTTGAAGCCTTCTGAAAACCAAAATACTGTCAATTTGTCCGAATATTGTATTGGTATGCCAATTGATATATTGATATTATAATGTAAATATTTAGGCATTATTCGATGGAACAGTAAATTTATAGCTTTTAGTATTTTTAGTTTCAATAAAGCAATAAACAATTGGCAAAAGACAACGATTTTCGGTAAATTTTGCTTATTGCTTATTGCAAATTGTACTGAAGATTAAGCAAAGTCTTTTAAATTCAACTCTTTTCGATTAATGGTTAAGTTGTTACTTTTCAGTCTAAATTATTAATTAAAAAAATCAAACTTTATCTAAAATATTTAATCGCGTTATGGGAAAAATTATTGGAATTGACTTAGGAACAACAAACTCGTGTGTTTCTGTAATGGAAGGCAATGAGCCAGTGGTCATTGCAAACGAAGAAGGTCGTCGCACCACGCCATCTGTTGTTGCTTTCATGGACAATGGTGAACGTAAAGTAGGTGATCCAGCAAAACGCCAGGCCATCACAAATCCAACGAAAACAATCGCTTCTATCAAGCGATATATGGGCAATCGTTTCTCTGAATCTACGAGCGATGTATCGCACTCATCGTATAAAGTGATGCGTGGCGACAATGACACCGTTCGTGTGGACATTGACGGCCGTATGTACACGCCGCAAGAATTATCAGCAATGGTACTTCAGAAAATGAAAAAAGTAGCGGAAGACTTTTTGGGTCAAGAAGTAACGGAAGCAGTCGTGACTGTACCAGCTTATTTCAACGATTCTCAACGCCAAGCAACAAAAGAAGCTGGCGAAATTGCAGGTCTTACGATTCGTCGTATCATAAACGAACCAACGGCTGCGGCTTTGGCTTATGGTATGGACAAGCGCAACAAAGACATGACAATAGCTGTGTATGACCTTGGTGGTGGTACATTCGATATATCTGTATTGGAATTAGGCGACGGCGTGTTTGAAGTAAAATCTACCAACGGCGATACGCATTTGGGTGGCGATGACTTCGATCGTGTAATCATAGAGTGGTTAGCTGCCGAGTTCAAAAATCAAGAAAACATTGACTTACGTAAAGATCCGATGGCGCTACAACGCTTGAAAGATGCTGCTGAACGTGCCAAAATAGAGCTTTCGGCTTCGACGGAAACTGAAATCAACTTGCCTTATATCACAGCGGTTGATGGCGTGCCAAAGCACTTGGTGGTAAAATTGACACGTGCAAAATTCGAGCAATTGGCGGACGAGTTGGTTCGTCGCACACTCGAGCCTTGTCGCAAAGCCATGAAAGATGCAGGTTTGACTATCAATGACATCGATGAGGTAATCCTTGTGGGTGGTTCTACGCGTATTCCGCGCATACAAGCTGCGGTGGAGGAGTTTTTTGGCAAAAAGCCAAATAAAGGTGTAAATCCAGACGAAGTTGTTGCGATTGGTGCGGCTATCCAAGGCGGTGTATTGTCAGGCGATGTGACTGATGTATTGTTGTTGGACGTAACGCCACTCTCAATGGGTATCGAAACGATGGGCAATATGTACGATGTCGTGATAGAATCGAACTCGACAATTCCGACTAAAAAATCAAAAACATACTCTACGGCAGCTGACAATCAGCCAAGTGTAGAAATCCATATCTTGCAAGGCGAACGCACCATGGCGCGCGATAACCGCACCGTTGGTCGTTTTATCCTCGATGGTCTTCCGCCAGCACAACGTGGTGTACCTCAAATCGAAGTGACTTTCGACATGGATGCAAACGGTATCTTGAGCGTATCGGCGATGGACAAAGGCACTGGTAAATCTCAAAATATCCGTATCGAGGCTTCGACTGGATTGAGTAAAGAAGAAGTAGCGCGTATGAAAGCAGATGCCGAAATGAATGCAGATTCAGATCGTAAAGCACGTGAAACAGCTGAAAAAATCAACCAAGCAGATAGTTTGATATTCCAGACGGATAAGCAAATAAAAGAGTATGGTGATAAAATCCCTGCTGACAAAAAAGGCGCTATCGAAGATGCGTTGGTAGAGTTGAAAGCGGCACACCAATCTCAAAACTTAGAGGCTATTGATGCCGCTATGGCTAAAATGAATGATGCTTGGCAAGCTGCTAGTCAAGATATGTATCAAGCAACACAAGGTCAAGATGCTGGCGCAGAAACTGCTGATAATCAAGGCGGTGGCTCACAAGCTACTGATGATACTGTGACTGATGCTGAATATGAGGAAGTGAAGTAGTTTTTTTGAATTAAGAAAATTAAAGAAATTAAAATAATGAAGACAATATGTTGTTAATCAATATATTAGGAGATTTATTTATTTTTAAATTTTACTTTTTTACTTCTGTTTTAATAAATTTTTGAATCAATATCATATTGGTTCTTAACATATAAGTTACTACTCAAATGTTTTTGGGTAGTAACTTTTTTTTGGCCTCCATCTATCCCTCCAAAGGAGGAAAGCTCAATCGTAGATTAATTGTAAATAAAAAAGGTATTGAAAATCTGAGTTTTCAATACCTTTTTTAATAATTATTTTAACTTACATTACGATTCGGATAGCCGTTTTTTTTACTTTTTACAATGTCTTTTCAAAACAAACACTATTTTCTAAGGTTTCATATTGACCAAAATTTGGGATAATTTTATACCCATTTTTTTCATAAAGCCTTATGGCGTCGGGCTTGCTTTTGAGTGTTTCCAAAATGCAAGTGTAGCAATTGAGTTCTCGGCTCCAACATTCTAATTCATCCAAAATGATAGAAGCAATTCCTTTTCCACGATTTGTGGCAGGTACAAACATCCTTTTTACTTCCATCATATTTTCCGAATAAGCCTTAATTGCTCCGCATCCAACAGGTTTATTGTCTTCGTAAACAACAATTACGTGCTTGATTTTATCAATTTTATTGTGTTCTTTATATATATTCTGTTCGGCTTCATAGAAGTTTTCTAAATCGCCATCCAATTGTTTAACCAGATTTTGAAAATCAATATCATTGGAATCTGTACGTTTAATTTCTATCATTATGATTCAAAAGTTAGTTACAAGTTAGATTTGTTCATAAAATGTTTTTTGGCTTCAAATTATTGGTTATAACCAAAATAATCTAAGAGTCGGTCATCGTCGCGCCAATTTTCTTTTACTTTTATAAAAAGTTCTAAGAAAACGGCTGAATCGAAGAACTTTTCGAGTTCTTTTCGTGCTTCTGTTCCTAACTTTTTTATCATCGAACCGTCTTTGCCAAGCATGATTGGTTTTTGGGTTTTTCGAGCCACAAATATCGTTGCGCCAATCCGAATAATGTCTTTGCCGAGGTTTGTTTTGCCTTCTTTGAACGAGTCAATCACGACCTCGCATGAGTACGGAATTTCTTCGGAGTAAAGCAATAAAATCTTTTCACGAATCATTTCTGACGTAAAAAATCGCTCCGAGCGATCCGTCAATTGATCATCGGGATAATACTTTGGCCCTTCGGGCAATATGGTCAATAATTTTTCAATTAAGGCATCCGTATTAAATTTATTGAGTGCCGAAATCGGGATAATATCCAAAAAGTCAGCGCGTTTTTTCCAGTCTTCGATGTGTTTTACCACCACATCTTGCTTTACGGTATCGATTTTATTGAGCAACAAAATCAAGGGCATTTTTACGTTTTTGAGTCGTTCCAGTATCGGATCTTCTTCACCATATTGCTCTTGCATATCGGTTACGAACAACATGATGTCCGCATCCTCGAAAGTAGAATTGGCATACACGTTCATTTTTTCTTGCATTTTGTATTTCGGATCTCGAATCATGCCAGGCGTGTCCGAAAACACAATTTGATACGATTCGGTATTCAAGATACCAAATATACGATGTCGAGTGGTCTGCGGCTTATTCGTAATGATAGACAAGCGATCACCCAAAATAGCGTTCATCAACGTAGATTTTCCTACATTCGGACGACCAATAATATTTACAAAACCTGATTTGTGCATTTATAGTTTAGCTATTGATTTACTTAATACATTGGCATTTAGAAATTAAAAAAAAGTAATTAAAATGTAGATAAATTTTAACACGAATTTCACTCTAATTAACGAATTACACGAATCGTAGATTAAATATTTAATTACACAAATTATTGAACTAAAGTTTCAATTTTGAGTGCGGAAAATTAATTTAATTTACAGCGTATTTATGCCTAAGTTTTATTACTTTAATTTTTTTAATTACTTTAATTTTCTTAATTCCCAAAAAACTACCAACGTATCAACGCGCTACCCCAAGTAAAACCGCTACCAAATGCGGCCAAACAGACCAAATCGCCTTCTTTTACTTTGCCAGCTTCCCATGCTTCGCAAAGCGCGATGGGTACTGATGCGGCTGTCGTATTGCCGTATTTTTGGATGTTGTTCCAAACTTTTTCATCGGGCAAACGGAGCGTTTTTTGAATAAATTGTGCAATCCGAAGATTGGCTTGGTGCGGAATCAACATATCTATATCGGTCGTTTCCATACCAGTTGCATCGAGCGCTTCTCTGATGACTTCAGGGAATTTCACGACTGCGGTTTTGAATACCAATTGGCCATTCATGTTCGGATAATAGTCGCCATCGTCGAGCATACCTTGATAGACGAAAATTTCGCCAAATTCATCTTCTGGAAACTTAAACTTTTCTTTACCAAGATGATAACCACCATGCGAACCTGGATTGACAAACGCCAATTCTTCGGCGTGTGTGCCGTCTGAGTGTAGGTGCGTAGTCAATACACCTTGACCTGGCACATTGGTTGGTTGCATAATGACAGCACCAGCTCCATCGCCAAATATAACGGTTACATTACGGCCGCGAGTAGAGAAATCAAGCCCCATAGAGTGCATTTCTGCACCGACCACCAACACATTTTTATAAGTTCCAGTTCGGATAAATTGGTCTGCGATGGACACCGCATATAAGAAGCCTGAACATTGCTGACGAATATCCAACGCAGGAATTTCGGTTTTCGTGATGCCCAATTCGCGTTGCAACAATACGCCACAACCAGGGAAATAATAATCGGGACTGAGCGTAGCGAAGATGATAAAATCCACATCTTCGGCATTGATGCCAGCGCGCTCAATGGCTACGCGAGCTGCTTTTGCGCCCATCGTAGAAGTTGTTTCTTTATGTTTTTCGGCGTAACGACGCTCTTTGATACCAGTTCTTTCTTGTATCCATTCGTCACTGGTTTCTATCATTTTAGAAAGGTCATCGTTTGTAACTATTCGCTCAGGCAAATATTTTCCGATGCCTGCAATTTTAGATCTTAGCATAATTGTGTATTTTATTTAGTAAAAAGGCTATATTTTAAATTTTCGTAACTACTTAACAATTCATCGAATAAAGTGAAATTTACAAGACTTTGCTTCATATTGTTTACAATTTGCAATAAGCAATAAGCAAAAGTCGCCAAGATTTGTTGCTTTTGCCAATTGTATATTGCTTATTGAAACGAGTTAAACATTAAGCTATAAATTTACTGTCTTTTTGAATGATGCCTAAATTTTTACTCATTCACAATGCAAAGTTGCAGCATTTAAAAATTAAAAATGAAGTTAATTTTACTAAAAACATATTTTTTTTTATTTAATGTCAATAATTTTGTGTTTCAAGCGGTATGTGCGGCCAATTGGTAATTGGGCGTGATACGTTTTATATACGTTCAATTATCAATTGAACACTCTGTAACTTTGCCAATTACCAATTGGCAACACTTTCCAATTGGCAACACTTATTAATAAGGCAAATTCAATAAATAACCGATTGTGAAATTGGCGTCCCAATCGAATACAAATTGAGAGCAGCCAGTTGCTTCTTGAATTGCTTTGTAGATATTGACACCAGATTTTACTTGCGCATCTTGCGGGTTGTAACCAGCAGGCGATTTCAAGACAGAATAACGTTCTTTTTGTGGACTACGTACTTCTTTTGCCAACTTAAATGGTACACCACCAATGATAAAACAAGTCTTACGATTAGATACTGGAATTTGTTTTGCCAAGCCTTTTACTTCGCTAAATACTTCATTATCAGGTGTATTGTTCTGAAAATACTTAGAACCGAACGACTCCAAAGAGCTTGAATTGCCGCCACTCATCCAAGAGATTTTGGTATTACCAGAGCCAATGTCCGTCACGAACGAATTGTTGTAAAACTCTTTTGGCAAGACGCATTTCAAGCCTAATTTACCTTCTTGTTCTGCCGTAACGCTGTTTACGACATAACCCATTGCAGCCAATACTTTGATGATTTTATCGGTTGTTTCTACTTTTTTTGCACCGCTACTAATCACGAAATGAATGTCTTTGCCATTCACGCCGAACGCGAGCATATTTGCGATATATTCTTTCAAGCCTTTTTTGATGTCGTCTTCTGACGACATTTTTTCGTTTACGAGTGAGTAGCCATATTCAGCTTTTTCGAGTTTCCAGTTTTTAGCAAAATCGATTCTTGCTATAAATGAATTGAAACCAGTTGCGCCGAGTTCTACCACACCTTTTAGTTTGCCATTGTTCGGTGGAGTAGCGGTGTAATTGAAAGCTGGACGCGTTTCGTTACCGCCATTTGTGGTAGTTGTGGTTGTAGTAGTTGTGTTGTTGTCCGTTTTGCTATCGGCTGTGCTTGTATTATCGTTCGTTTGTTCGGTATTGTCTTTCGAGCCGACTATTTCTTTTACTTGTGGTAAAAATTTGCGACCAATAAAAAACACACAAGCTACGATAGCAAGTGTTATTAAAAAACGAGAAAAAGTTGTTAATCTTGACATTTTAAGTTTGATTTTTAATATTTGAAATAAAATGAATATAAATGTGTTTTGGATAAAGTACTCTTTAAATTAATTTTTCAATGGATACGGAATAAAATCAATCTTCATGTTTTGTAACCAAGCCCAAAGTGGCCAAAAAAATGAAAAATAAAATCGGAACGCTAACAATTGAATGTACTAAAAATTTAACTATGCTTTTTCCTATCAGTCCATAATAAGATTCGAAAGGTGGAAAATGCTCTAAGCCACAAATAATAGAATTCTTAGGATTGGATACAATATACTCAACCTTTATTGAGGTAGTATTTTGACAAATATCTAAGCGCGTACTACCGATTCCCATACAGCTCTTACAGTTTTCAGGCATCCAATCACAATGATTCCAATGGCTTGTAGTTGTTGTTTCTATAAGTGTATTTGAATCGTCCAAAAACTGATAAGAAATAATGTCATAATTATTAGTTCCACTTATACCTTCACCTTCAGAAGTAGGTTCAGAATAAGACCTAATATTAGTTACTTGAGCATTAGTAATTTTATGAGGCCTATTTTGATAGTAATTTAATTCTGAATAGTATTTTTTTATTTCTGAACTTGTAAGCAGTAATGAAATCATCAACGGTGTAATAAGTATCGACGCCATCAAAATAAATGGAAAGCGTTGATATGTCAGCAATAATATTATCACTGACACAAGCACTATCCCTATTACATAAATAGCCCAATCATTAAAAACTGATGAAATAATTAAATAACTTACAGGTAATATAATCAATAAAAATATAAATGATCTTAAATTACGCTCATCATATTGTGCTTTTTTTTCCATTAGTTTAAGTTTTAAGTAAAAATAGTAAAAAAACAACTACAATTGAGTTTATTTTTCAAGTTAATTTTAGAAGTTAAGTTTGGAGAAAGTAATTATTTCCTATTTCACATTTTTATCAAAATATTGATAAACAAAATTTAGTTTCAAAAGTAAATAGATTAATTCATTTTAAAAACTATTTTCGATAAAAATAAGTTCCGAACACAACAATCATTGGTCGATGAAAATTTATGATTTGTCGTTTTAGTTGTATATTTGTGATTCATAAAAGAAAAAACATGAAATTCGTAGAAACAATACAAGCTGGATATACCTTTGAGGGCGCGGCCATAGAGTTGGGCGCAGGTATGTTCGATGGCAAAATATACCCCGAAGCAGCCGTTCGGATTCCGCTCAAAACCATGAATCGACATGGTTTGATAGCTGGCGCGACAGGTTCGGGCAAAACCAAAACGCTACAAATACTCGCCGAACAGCTTTCGAGCCAAGGCGTACCTGTGGTGTTGATGGACATAAAAGGCGATTTGAGTGGCGTGGCAATGGCTGGCAAACCGAACGAAAAAATATTGGCTCGACACGAGCAAATCGGGATTCCGTTTAAGCCAGAAGGCAATTCGGTTGAGTTTTATTCGCTTTCAGGCGAAAAAGGCGCTCGTTTGCGCGCTACGGTGACAGAATTTGGTCCAGTCTTGTTTTCCAAAATATTGGGATTGAACGATACGCAAGGCGGCGTAATCGCCGTCGTGTTCAAGTATTGTGACGATAAACAGTTGCCGATTTTGGACTTGAAAGACCTCATAAAAGTGTTGCAATATATCAGCAACGATGCCAAAGACGATTTTGAAGCCACGTATGGCAAAACTTCGTCGGCGACAATCGGGACAATCATGCGTAAGGTTGTGGAGCTTCAACAACAAGGTGCAGACTTGTTTTTTGGCGAACGCTCATTCGAGGTAAAAGACCTTTGCAGACTCGATGAACAAGGCAAAGGCGTGATTTCGGTCGTGCGATTGGCGGATATTCAAGATAGACCAAAGTTGTTTTCGACGTTTATGTTGCAATTGTTGGCCGAAATATACAGTACTTTTCCTGAGCGTGGCGATGCTGACCAACCCGAATTGGTGTTTTTTATTGATGAGGCGCACTTGATTTTTCAAGAAGCAACGCCAACTTTGTTGCAACAAGTAGAAACGATCATAAAATTGATACGCTCAAAAGGTATTGGTATTTATTTCGTTACTCAAAACCCCGCGGATATTCCAGAGTCTGTTTTGGGACAATTGGGCTTGAAAATACAACACGCCTTGCGTGCATTTACGGCAAAAGATCGAAAAGACATCAAGCTAGCGGCGCAAAATTATCCGATTACGGAGTTTTATGATGTCGAAAATCTATTGACTCAAATCGGTATCGGCGAGGCATTCGTGACGGTGCTGAACGACAAAGGGATTCCGTCGCCTTTGGTTTATACGATGCTCCGCGCACCACAATCGCGCATGGATATTTTGACCGATTCGGAACTCGAAGCCATTACTTCGGTGTCGGAAATGACGAAAAAATATAGCGAGGAAATAGACCGCGAAAGCGCCTACGAAATCTTGAATAAAAAGATAGAAACTGCCACAACCGAAACCGCTACAAGTGAAGCTGAAGAAAAAGAAAGTAACGAACCAAGCGTATTCGAGAAAGTTGTGAATAGTCCAGTCGCACGCCAAGTTGGTCGTGCCGTGGCGCGCGAAGTGACACGTGGTTTGTTGGGTATATTGGGACTTGGTGGTGGTCGCAAAAAAGGCGGTTGGTTTTAGATTTTGAATTAAGAAAATTAAAGGAATTAAAGAAATTAAAATAATATTTTTAATTTAGTATAAATGTTTGATTATCAAATATTTACAATAGTTAACAACTGTACAAATAAACAACTATACAAATAAACAACTTAAAAATGGCTTTAAAAAATATATTTTCAACTACTGTGAACGACGAAACGATTGCTCGTGTAAACAGTTTATCGGCTACTACGCCAGCGCAATGGGGCAAAATGAACGTGTCGCAGATGCTCGCGCATTGTTGCGTATCGTATGAAATGACGTATGAAGACAAGCATCCAAAACCGAATGCTTTTGTGCGATTTATGCTTAAATCTTTCGTGAAAAAAAACGTGACCAACGAAGCGCCATATAAAAAAAATGGCGGAACAGCCAAGGTTTTTATCATCAATGATGAGCGTGATTTTGAAACTGAAAAAGCGCGTTTGATTGGTTTTTTGAACAAAACACAAGCATTAGGCGAAGCACATTTTGACCAAAAAGAATCGCCTTCTTTCGGCGTGATGACTACAACCGAGTGGAATAATTTATTTTATAAACACCTCGATCATCATTTGATGCAGTTTGGCGTTTAAAATAAAATAAAGCAATTGCGGATTCGCAATTGCTTTATTTTATGTCGTCAATTTAGCCTTTTCTTCTTTCCATGAGTATCATCATCATCAAGCCAAGTACGATGCGTTCTTCTTCGCCCAATTCAAATTCGGCTAGCTTGTGAACGCTAAAACGGCGACCCCAAAAACTTGCATTTTTTTTGATTTGCGCAACCACTGTTCCATCGGGGCGACTGACTGAATAAGATGGATTAAAAACATAACCTGTAAATATGCCTAATAAAGGAATTTCTGCAAATAAACTATCAAAAACCTTGACCCAAGCATTGTCTTCTCTGATGAGCAAGTCTTGATTTTCGTTTTCATCAAAGATTTCGTAGCGACTTTTCCAAATCGAAACCCAACCTTTGCGCGCTATTCGACCAATTTGTGCGCCAAAATTATTTGTGAAAACAAATGAAGCCGAAAAATTATTCCAATTATCTGCCTTAATTGTGTATAAAGTTGAAGTTTCTGACTCATCAGAAAAAACGGTTATTTCGCTGACCAATTTAAACATTTTTTGCTTTACGTAGCTGATTGTGTTTTCATTGGCATCTTTTACGACAAAATCATTCGCGATGGTCGCAATTTTGAACTTAAAGTCTAATGGAAAATTGATGTCATTGACTTTTTGAAAATTTAGATTTAAACTATTATCCATTTTAAATTATTGTTTTTTAATATATTTTGAAATTTTATTTTGAAATTGAGTTGCAAAGTAAATACTTTTTTCTTGAAAATAAAATTTTAATTTTTAAATTAGCGTTTTTAATTTTAGTTTGAAAATTTTTAAAACTCAAGTAATATCTACCGTTTCGTTCAAAACCGAATCGACGCTAATGATGTTGAAATTGGAATTTTTGATGTTGAAATTTTTAGCTAAATCTTCGCCAGTCACGTGCGTTTCTGTAAATTCACGAGCAATATCAGCATTTTCTGCTTCGATTTCGACGATGTATTCTCTTGTCAAATGAATTTTATATAGTTCCATATTCGATTTATTTTTTTATAAATTATTGATAAACAACTAATTACATCAATCCAACACACTTTCGCAAGTCAGCGTTTCGCTATAACCTTTCGGGAAAGTGATGATGACTTTTATGAGTTGCGTTGAGCCTTTTTTGAGTTTCGATGTTGGTTTTAGTTTTACGACATTCCAAGCGTCCCAAGGTTCTTTTCGGATCTCGAAACCTGGCGCAATCCATTCATATTTGGCATCGGGATAATAATTGGTCTTGAAAAAGCCTTCTTTTGCGATGTTTTCGGGTTTCGATTCCCAATACATAGACGTTCGTTTTGGGTTTTGATACACGCGCACATAGTCAATCAGGAACTCGGACGGCATACAATCGTCGGGCGGAAGTGGATTTTTGCGCCAACGCGCCATGGTCACATAACTCGTGCCGAGGCGCAAACCGAACGGAAATAAGCCACGATACGTTTTTTGCTGCGACACTTCTTGCCCATTCACAAACAGCCGAATGATGCTATCTGAATACATACAACCGACGGTCAAAAACATACTTGTCATGTCTATTTTGGTTCGGGTGCTGTCTTTTACGTAGATGCGTTGCGTCGGGTGTTTGTCCAAGGCGTGTTCGTGTAGCGTCATGCTAAAAGCGTTGTCGGCCGCACCAGAAGTTTCCATGACATCGAGTTCTTGCCCCGTCGTCAAGCCCCAAAGCCAAAACAGCGAACCCAAATGACAGCGATCGCTGGACATGGTTTTCACACGCGCTTCTATATATGTATCGGTCGGAAAACTGTAATTCCGAAATGGCTCTACTTCGGATTTGGAGTACGTAAAACTCTTGATTTCGCCGCCACAATAAATTTTTGGTTGACAAAGCGTATCTTTATCACTCGTTTTTTTAGTAGCCAATATGTGGCAAAATCCATCTTTTACGAACACATTTTCGGGACGCATAAAAAAATATGGATCACCGCCAGCCACATCGCAAGGAAAATCATCGACAGGCAGTGCCGTACTTCTATCCCATTTGTTGAGATCCAGGGAATCAAAATTTTCGTTGAATATCATCGGCCAATTGCGATAGGCGAGTGGCAGCGTATTGCCCGAAAGCGTTTTGAGGCGCGCACGTGTTTTGCGTTGCGCCGTAGCATCGCCGAAGCAAGTCATTAATAAGAGTAATGTGATTGTTATTTTTTGAAACATAGAAAGGCGTGTGGATGAGGAGAGTGGAGTAGTAAAATCGACTTTAAAACTTATTTCCACAAAGTTAATGTAATTTTTAGTTTTTGATTCTGTTAGTACAAAGAAAATTGAATCAGTTGTTGTCTAAAAATTAATCGTTCCAAATCATTAAATTTGAAAATTTTAACGGTGGCAATTCCTATTGCTGTTTTACCATAAATTGCACCATCTTGTATTTCAAAATGTGAAGACCAAATATCTTTTCTTGGATTAAAAAAGCGAATAACATCTTCATCATTTTCTGTAAAAGTTGCAATATCTGAACCTTTTGAAAAATTACAATCAGGACAACCGTACGCTAAGTTTTCAATATCAGAAGTACCACCATGTTTTATACTTCTTATATGTTCAATATGAAATGTATAAAAGGACGCAATTTCAGGTAAAAGACAATACTCGCAGCAGAAATTAGCTCTACTTGCAACTTCTTGTTTAACTGTTTTGCTAACTCGTTTTCTCATACTTGCAACAATTTTATTGCTCTGGCTTTTGCAAGTCCAATAATGCGGTTTATGATAAGAAAATGCTCCAATTCATTTTTTTCATCAGATGTCAAACCGTCTTCTCTTTGTTTATCCAAAAGGTCATCTAATCTTTGTTGTTGAGCAGAAGATGGGCGAAATTGTACTACTTTTTCAGGGTTCATACTCGCTATAAAACCTGAAATCTCATCGTATATAGATGCTGTTGCTATCATTTTTTTAATCTTTTTACAAAGTTAATATATTTTTTAGTTTTTGCAAACTGCTTTTTTTCAAACACAAAAATTATCTAAATAACAATCTTCGCCAGCTTCTAAACGTATATTTTTCAAATTACTATTCCCTAAAATATCATAAGTCATTGATTTTGAATTACTTGTAAAACGACTTGTATTGTTTTGACAAAATAAAATAGAACGATATTCTACTTTTATGTCTTGAAAATTTAACATTCTTTGAGTTGTTTTTACAATGTATTCGCTCAATTGCCAGCTTGCTTCTGCTTGTTTATTCGCATTACTTATATTCGTGCTTTTTAGGTTACAAACAAAAACAAACAGGGTGTCGTTTTTGGGATAAAATATCAAATAATCAGCTATTGAAGTTAAACCTGATATACTTGCATTGAAAATTGGAAAAACAGCTTTATTACTGTCTTTCATATCGAAAGAATAAAGCAAAATTTTACCTTTTTGTTTTATTGTAGTTACAGGATATTTAGGCTCATTATTTTCTTTCAAACAATATGCGCCGCCCTCAGCAGAAATTTTAAATTTTCGCTTGATTATTTCATCTATTTTTTGAAGTATATTTGTCATTAGTCAAAAACGGTAAAAATAATGTCGTTAGTAGTTTGGTTTAATTTTCTGATTTCTTCATCAATAGTAGGTACACTAAAACCAGTTTCTTCTACTGCTATATTTTCTACTTCTTTGCCTTTTCTAAATAAATAAACACCAACTTGCTCTTTATCAATGAGTTGTGTTTTTTCGTAATTGTATTTTTTCAATAATTCATCGGTTTGTTCGGGTTTGTTATTCACACCTTCTTTAAGCATAATTAGGTTATTTAATTCCCTAACGATATAATCACTGTGTGTACTGATTAGCAATTTGAAACCTTCATTTATCAAGCGACCAAAAAAACGGGCAAGTTTCCTTTGATTGTCGGGATGCAAATTTAACTCAGGTTCATCAATAATGATAAAATCACCTTTTTGAGCAATGTGTCGCAAATAAACAGACAAATAAGAAAGCGATTTTACCGTCGACGAAGCCGCATGAATCTCGAAAGCTTCTTTTCTATCTTTCATCTTGAAATTCACATCGCCATCTTCGCCAATTTGTATTTTTCCATCTAAAAAAGTATCCTCTAATTCATCGGCCAAGTATGCAAAGTGGCTTTCTTCTCGTTTATAAACATCTAAATTTCGAGCAAATTCTAAACTATCTTTTACCGGTTTAGGATAACGATTAAAACGTTTTGATAGTGAAGACCATATTTCAGCATCTCCATTTCTATTTTCTAATATTTTATCAAAAGTTTTATTTTTAATAATTGACAATTCTTTGTTGAAAAGTACAATGCCTTCGCGTAATGAAGGAAAAATATAGGTTTTCGATTTGTTAAATAGAAGTTCAAATAATATATCCTGATTAGTTAATCGAACTTTTATAAATAAATATTCATTGTTTGCAGTATCGCTACTTTTATAATTGATTAGCGCATTACCTTTTTCTTTTGAAATAGAAATACCATCATGTGATAAACTTTGATATTCAAAATCAATAATTTCTTGTTCTATCAAGCTGTTTTCAATGTTAGTTAATTTTAGATTAAAGTTCTGAAAATAGGATTTGTCTAAAGCAAAGTGATTAGGTAAATTTTTCTTTATATTTTTACATAAATAACCATTCACTATATTTTCTAAAAAAATTTGATTGGTTAAAGCTTCTACTAAATTATATTGATATACACCATATTTATCAAACTCTAAATCTTGAAGTCCAAAACCTTCACCCGAAAGGTCATGCTTATACAAAGCATGAACGGCATAAGCCAAGTAGGTCTTACCAGTATTGTTTTCGCCAGTGAAAACCAATAAATCTTTGCTTAGGTCAATCGTTGCTTTTTTTACAGCCCCTAAATTTTCTACAACTAATTTCATAAAATTATTATTTACTACAAAAATAGCAAAATCTTTAAAATATATCGCAAATAAATAAATTTTAATTCAATTATCAATTTATAGGGCTTTAAAAACAGCATCGTGCAATCAAAAAATCAATCACAAACTCACTCCATTTTCAGCACCTTATAAACACGCTCTCCACCATTCGCACTTTTTATTTTAATAAAATAAATACCAGATTTTAGTTGCTCTGTATTCAGATTTAAATCTGTTGCGTAAGTGTTTTTCAAAACGATAATGCCTTGATAATCAAATACTTCTACTGTTTTTTCTGTTGCAAGTTCACTTTTTATAGAGATGTTGTTATTAAAAGGATTCGGCGAAATGACGGTATTTTCGATGTCGTTCACATCGTTTTGAGCTACTTTGCCGCAGTTCGGATATTGTGGATTTTTGTAAATAATGTCTCCATTTTTATTTAAACAAGCCAACACAAAAGAACCGCCATCTACCAATTGAGGCCAAGTTGATAGAAAGTAGAGTGGACCATCAGGTGAGCTAATATTACTAATCCATTTCAATGCTCCTTTTTTACCAATTTTATCATACTGGTAATAATAATCCAAGTTAAATTGATTCTGCTCTACGTTGTTGTATTTTACTTTTGTGATCGATTTTAAGACTATTTTCATAGAGTCTTTTGTAAAATTACTATTGGCTTGCACCCAAGTTGTGTCGCCAACTTTCATATCAAAATCATAGAGTAATCTTTCCTTTTTCGAGCAATCGGTATCTAATCGAATATAGGTTTTGTTGCCTTCGTTTCTCAAATAATACGATTTTCCTTTTTGTTTTATGACTCCATATTTGTTGTTACAGATGGTCGTTTCTTCGCTGTATTTTAGATTATAATCAAAAGCTAATTGGATTATAAAGTCCGAATAATCAATCATGTTCCAGACAGGATTGTCGGCAAATGATGGTAATTGAGCGTGGGCGTTTTGGAAACAAAAGCCAAATGTGAGTAAGAGTAGCATTTTTTTCATCGTTGATTTTTTTTGATTTAAGAAATAAGATTTTGATATGTAAGTGTCTGAATATAAGGAGTTTATAATAGAGTGTATCTTTATTTCTGATAAGTTGTATCGAAGGCGTATTTTATTTTTCAGCAGGTTGATGGTCATAACTTAAGCATCTGCTTAGTTTCCAATGCGTATTTTCTAAGCGCCAAAGGTTCGTAAATTTTGCTGTGCCAGCTAAAGTTTCGGGCTTGCCATTTATGGTTTCATAAAAACGATGTTCGCCAATCTGAATCGCAGCATACAGTACTTTATTTTTGTACATCGGATATATTTCTGTACGCTCACTCACAAGCGCACGACGCGATTGATAGGTCGTAGGAGAGGCGCAAAGTCTGTTTTTGAGGTTATACAAAAACATCGTTTTATCAGAAATACTGTCTTTGTCATGATAAAATTCAAAATTATCGCTCAATAAATCCTCAAATTGTTTTATGTCGCAGGTATTGAAACCAATATTGAACAACAAACTGTCTTTTGAAAGTATCGTTTTGTAGAGCGCCGATGTTTTATCTGATTGCGCCATCGCACCTTTTGAGAGTATCAAAATAGCAATAAATATAAATATTTTTTTCATTTTAAAATGATTTTTAATGTGTTTATTTAATTTCTTAAAAACATTGAATCTTGAAATAAAGTTTCATAGTAACGTGTAAATAATAAGTAGGTAAAGTTGAGTGTAGTATTTTATGTGTTAAAAAATGTGTTGTTTTCTAACACATAAGGCACATAAGAAGGTCACATGAGGTCACAAATGCTTATGTGTTCTTATGTGAAAACACCTTATGTGTCTTATGTGTTAAATTATTCCTAACACATAAGGCACTTTAACATGGTAAGGTTTACAGTGATTTCCCTATAAACTTTAGCAAGTTATTATTTATATGTTTCATAGCATCCAAACAAACCATTTTTTCAATTCAGCTGTCTATCATATAAAAGACATTTTTAAAACTTAAAAAACTTATGCGATGAAAAAAATATTCATTTTCGCTATCGTAATTACGCTTTTTGCTTGTAAAAAAGAAAGTACAACACCCCAAAGTACAACACCAGATTGCATCAATCAAAAAATTACTGAATTTTCAAAAACGTGTGGGAAAGACTCAAAAGTAGATTTATATACAATGGATAAAAAAGACGTGTATGTCTTTTTTGAAACATCAGGTGCTGATTTACAATATCCTGTATTTGATACAAATTGCAATATTATTTGCACGATAGGAGGCTTTACAGGCGGCTCAACTTGTGCTGAATATCCGACTTTCGTCAAAACCATTTGGACGAAATAAGAAAAGCCTTGCTGCGAAGCAAGGCTTTTTATAAGTAGGTTAAAAATTTGTATTTTTTTAATTTTCTTTCTAATT
>JAYUJV010000515.1:0-2067 GCA_043764975.1 Saprospirales bacterium | reverse complement strand
GTTGTACAAATCGATATTAGAAAATAGTGTTTCATTGAAATGTATTTTATATTTTTACGAAAAAAATTCAACTTTGAATCGCAAATATACTAAGAATTAACAAAGACAAAAGCAAAAAACGAAATGAGACACCTAAATTTTTATCATTGGATATATAGCGACAACAAAGGCGCGAAGCAACGCTTTGTTCGTTGGTTATTGTTTATCTTGTTTTCAGTAGTTTTAGTTGGATTCAAACTTCGATACCATGAACTCTGGAAAGACGAATGGCAAGCGTGGTTTGTGGCACGAGATATGCCGTTTTCGCAGATGCTTGGTTTTTTATATTACGAAGGCCATCCATCGTTGTGGTATATTTATCTTAAATTCGGCACTTTCGTGAGTGGCGTTTTTTCGAGTCAAGATGTTGCTTTACAAGTTTTACATAGCGTGCCAGTTGTGTGCATACTATATATGTTGCTGGTTCGGATGCGATTTTCGACGGTGTTTGCGGCCTTACTTTGCTTAGGTTATTTCATCGCTTTTGAGTACGGTGTCGTGAACCGAGGTTACGCGTTTGTGATTCTTTTTGCCTTGATGGCAGCTTATTGGATGGAAGATGTGATGGAAAATATGCTCAAAATCGGCGTTTGCTTGTTTTTGCTTTGTCAGACCGAAGTACAAGGCGTTTTTATCGCATTTTTGCTCTTTTTCTATTGTATTTGGAAAGATTATGATCTCAAAAATTCCTTTTTTACTGTTTTAAACACAAAGCCTTTCAAGGTTTTAGGTCTAAGTTTTGGCATGGGCGCTCTGTTTTTTCTACTGACGGTTTTCCCTCGCGGAGATCAAGAAACTTTGTCGCGAGCTTATAATGGCAATTCCAGAAATACCATATTTGAAACGTTTGCCACTGCGTTTCAAGGCCATTTTGTGAACACATTTTGGATTGGCGCGCAATCCGACACAAAGGCATTTGGCTACAATACGCTTGGACTTACGTTGAGTTGCTTACTTTTGATTCTCCTTTCATGGATATTTTATAATCATAAAAAATTATTGACAATCTGGTTATTGAGCATCGTACTTTTCCTAGGATTTGCCACGCTTTTATTTTCGGGCGGCGTGCGACAGTGGGGAATGTTTTATATCGTATTCGTCGTATTATTGTATTTATGGCGTAGCGAAAGAGCCTTTTTTAAGCTCGATAAATTATTGATTTTGACCTCGATCATCGCTTTTCAGATATATTATAGCGTATTGGCTTTCCAAAAAGATTGGGCGATTCCGTACTCGAATGGTGCGGCGGCGGCGGCTTTCGTAAAAGAAAAAATACCTGCGGCAGTACCCATTATTGCCATCAATAAATTTTATGCCACGCCAGTCATCGGCTATGCCAATCGCTCGATGATAGAAATGCCGAGTGGCGAACCGTTTACGTATTCGCGCTGGCTCGATAAGGTTTATTTACCTTCTGAAACCGATTTTCAACTTTATACCGAGTACAAAAAAATCGGCGGATTGGTCGTGATGAGTGGCGAACCGCTGCCGTTGCAACAATATCCACACCTTGAATTTTGGACTGTTTTTAAGAGTGCGAGCCTCAAAAACGAAAATTTTTATTTTTATCAATATAAAAAACAAGCGAAGCAAGCCAATTAATTTTTTGTAAAATAATTTTTTTCTTAAATTCGTTAAATTCGTTTTTTGAAACTTTGTTTCAAAATTTAGTGTAATTTAAGTACTTTATCTATGATTCGTGTAATTTGTAAAATTCGTCTTCCAATTCGTGTTTAAAATAATTGGCATTTATGCCGATTTCAAAGCATTAAACACATCATTTGTGTAGAAATTTATTTGGATAAAATGAACTTTTTTAATTTTTTCATATTTATATTGAAATAGTAACCTTCTACTTTAGAAATAAGATTTTAATATGAAAATAATAGAACAATATAACCTTACGGAAGAAGACCGTGACCGAATCGTGCAAATGGCTTGGGAAGATCGTACTTCTTTCGATGCCATCGAGCGACAATTTGGTCTGAAAGAAGCAGAAGTCATCAAGTTGATGAAATTTGAAATGAC
>JAYUJV010000514.1:0-5479 GCA_043764975.1 Saprospirales bacterium | reverse complement strand
TGCATAAATTATTAAACAATGGAAATACACGACGAGATACAAATCGAGATATTTCATACGCTCGAAAAAATTGGTAGAATGAATCATGCAATTGCTTTTCATACTGCACAATCTGAACCAAGCATGATGAGTATTGAACAATATCAAGAACTAAAACACCAAATGACTAGTGATTTGGTAGCATTATTGGCAAAAGTAGATGTGAAGTTACAACTTGCTGCTTAATTTCTTTTTTAAACTTTAAAAACAAAAAATGATGAAAAATTACCTAATTTTATTTGCTTTCATTTGTAGTGCGAATGTCACGTTTGCGCAAAGTGAGTCTTCGGATAAAGGCTCTCAGTTGTTGACAAAAACGGTAGAAAAAAGTAGCAAAAAAAGTGTCAAACAACCTATGTTTATCATTGACGGCTACCGAATGGATTCTACGGTTTTGATGAAAGACGTCAATGCTGACATCATAAAATCAATGGTCGTGATAACGGATAAGGCTGAAATGGCAAAGTATGGCGACAAAGAAGGTTACGGTGTTATCGTGATAAAAACCAAAAATCCAAATGATAAAAAACTTAAAAGTTTACTCAAAAAAAGCGGTCAAAAAGTCGTTTTTGATAAGTAAACCATTAAATATGTTTAGATTTTCATTGCTTCAAAAAAGCCTTAACTTGATTGTAAAGTTAAGGCTTTTTTTGTGGGAAATGTTTATATGTAAGGTTTCATAGAAACAATGTCACTTATTTTAAAACTTTTATAACCCAATTTAAAACTTTTATTTGTTGCATCACAAAATGTTAATTTTTCAATTTCCCCTTTGGGTGAATCTGAAAATGCTGCAACTACATGTGTTTTAGTTTCTATAAGAAAGAAGTATTTTTTTGTCAAAATAGTACCCAATGCACAAATTAAAAGCGCGTAATCTTCACAATCGCCTTTTGGGTCTAACATCGTTAATAGCGGAGATTTATTATTATCACTTTCTATCAAGTCTGCTGTATAATTAATATTATCCCTTATCATTCTATGAATATCAACTATCCTCAAACTATCGTTTTTATAGTGTTGATAATATTTTTTAATAGATGCAATAAACGTATTGTCAAAGTCTAATTTGATACCAAGGTTGGCATTAACCAGAGAATTAGCAAACAAATAGTAATCTCTACTTTGTCGCTGATACTCCAATTTTTTGTTATCGAATACAAAACTAACTGTACTTGTATCTAAATTAAATATCCTAGGAGTAAATTTAACGATTCGCTCTTTTTTATTTACAACTTTCGGATATATGTCTAGCAAAGTACTTTTTTCTCCTTTCATTATTCTAATCGAAGGGTAAAAAATTCCATCTAACAATTCAAATGCAGCAACAGGTAATTCTTTTACACCAATATAATAGTCATCACCGATACTTAGTTTTGAATAACCACTTTTGATGTTTAAGTCAGTCAATATTTCAAATTTTGAAGCATTATTGCCATTATGCTGCTCAATATAGTTATCTATTTGAAAAATCAAACAATAATCAACTATAGTATCATATTTATGTTGCTTAATATTTGAAAGAAATTTTTCATAACTGAAAGGTGTTTTTTCACCTTTAATAGATTTTTGAGCAATGACACTACTATTATATAGCATCATAAAAAAGAATAAAAAATATTTGTACATGGTGGTTTGTTTTTACTGATATTTAATTTTGTAAATAATTGATTCTACTCGCCCCATTCAATAGAATTTACCAAATCTTCGAGCAAATTTCCTTTCTTTTCTCCGCTTAAAATAATGGTAAATATGATATTATCTTTTCTATTTACACCAACAAAAAATTTAGAATATTTCTCAGTACAAGGAGATTCTGTAAAGTAGCCTCTTATTGTAGAATTTGAAAATACAACGTTTTGAGTTTTTATATTACAATCTAAAATAAGTTTTATTTTATTATCAGCAATGCTGAAATAATTATCATCTTCAATAAATTTTTTATCAAGAATATAAAATGATAAGTCTAAAATTGTATTACCACTCTTTAATTGCTTATATAATTGAGGACCCCAACCGTTCATATTTCCAGGATATTTCACGAATTGAAAGGACGAATCAATTTGAAAAGTCATATCTAAATTCCATGTATCTTCTCTCAATTTTATATTATACTTTTTGGTATTACCCAACTCTTTTTGCTCTACTTTTTCATTTTTACAAGCCATAAAACACACTAAAAACAAGCAACAAGCTATTATTTTGCTCAAAATAAAATTAATTTTCATCTTCATATTAAAGTATATTATGCTGTAAAAAAGCGTTTCAACTGGTAATTTAAAATTTATTTATGACAATCAATTCAAAAATTGTATGAAAATAAATATCTTTCAGCTTTATTTTTAAAATAAGTACAACTGCGAGGCTGTATTTATAAAATTGAGTTGAATTTATGTCAAAGAAAAACGTCGCAAAAGCGCAAACGATTGCTTCAAAACCTGCTAATATTGCACCAAAAACACCAACTTCTACCGCTTGGATTTGGGCTTTGGCCATTGCTATCCTTACTTTTTTACTATACGCCAATACCCTCAATCACAGTTGGGCATTAGACGATTATTCGGTCATCAAAGAAAATTATGTGACGCAACAGGGCATCAGTGGGATTCCGACTTTGCTCAAAACCGAGTATCGCTACGGCTATTGGAATAGTCCTGGTTCGCTTTATCGTCCGCTATCGCTCGTCATATTTGCTATCGAGTGGTCTATCTCGAAAGACAACCCTGCCATTGGCCATTTTATGAATGTGTTTTTGTTTAGTATTACAGCCGTTATGGTATTTTATACCATGCGTAAAATGCTCGATAACAAGCATTTAGCGATTCCGATTGTCGTTACGTTGTTGTATGCCGCACACCCGATTCATAGCGAAGTGGTTGCGAATATCAAGAGTTTAGACGAGATTTTGGCGTTTTTATTTTGCTTAATTTCCATCAATTTATTGGTACGATACAACGATACAAAGTCAATTTTTATTCTAATTTTGTCAATATTAAGTTACGGTTTGGCGATGTTTTCAAAAGAAAGTGCTATCACTTTTTTAGCCGTTTTTCCGTTGGTGTTGATTTTATTTAGAAACCAATCAATTCCTAAATCATTAATAACTGGTTTATTGTATTTGATTCCTGCGGGTTTATTTCTGTTCGTCCGTAACCAAGTTTTACATGGCCAAATCGTGTTAGATCAGATTTCGCCACTCGATAATGTACTCGTAAACCTAAAAGGATTCGATCAAAAAGGTGGTGCATTCGCCATGATTTGGATTTATTTTCAAACCATGCTTTTCCCGACCAAAATGGTATCTGAGTTCGGTCTCGACTCGCCACAATTGACTGGTTGGGGCGATTGGCGCGCCATATTAGGCTTGCTCATTAGCTTAGGTTTGGGCGTGTTGGCGTATCTGAATTGGAACAAAAACAGGATCATTACATTTGGAATTTTGTTCTTTTTTATCACGTTTTCGGTTTCGTCGAACCTAATTATTATGATTGGTACAAACTACGGCGAGCGTCTTTTACACGCGCCACACCTTGGTTTTTTACTACTTATTGGAGGCTTAATGTATCCATTTTTATATACCAATGAAGTTGAAAAACTAAGCTTAAATCCAAGTAATTTATTTTCTAAACACTTGATAGTCAATGTTTTAATATACGGATTTATAGTTTATTATGCTTTTCTGACTTTAAAACGTAACCCTGATTGGAAAGACTCGGTTTCGCTCTACAAAAGCGATTTGAAAACTGCACCAAATTGTGCTAAACTCAATTTTCATTATGCCTTAGAACTCAATAAAGAAGGACAACTTGCAAAAGGCGAAGAACAGACAAAACTACAAAATGACGCTATAAAATACTTTGAAAAATCGATTTCGATTTACCCAATTTATTCAGATGCTTTCGCCGAAATGGGTTTGGCCTATTATTACAAAAACGACATCGAAAATGCGCTTTTGAACTACAAAAAAACGCTTACGCTTCGACCCAATGCCGAAGTGTATAGCAATATGGGTACGATTTATTTTAATCAAAATAAATTAGAAGATGCCAAAACGGCTTACGAAAAAGCCATCGCCATCGACCCTCGTTTTGTAGATGCTCGCCGAAACTTAGGTGTTATATTTGCCACAAATAAGCAATATCCACAAGCCATAGAACAATGGAAAGAGGCGTTGAAATATAAAACAGATTCGGCCATTTTGTATTATTATTTAGGTTCGGCTTATCGTGATAGCGGCGATGAAGCGCAGTCAAAACCATATTTTGATAAAGCGTATAGTTTGGATCCGAAGTTGAGGAAGTAGAAGGTGGTATAAGAATGTAATTTAGTCCAAATTGTCAGTTAGTCAGTTAGTCCTATCTGAACGACTAACTGACTAACTGACAATTTGGACAATTTTTTTTTGACATTGTATTTATTTATGAAAAATGTATTGATTGGCTTGTTGTTCGCTTCGCTTTGGGCATCAGCTTCGGTGGCAACTAAAATTGGGTTGGAGTCAGCGCCACCTTTGATCATTGCGAATGCACGATTTTTTTTGGCAGGTATCATTATGCTTTTTGTGGCGCACATCATCAACCGAAATCCATTGCCAAAAACCGAAGATTGGAAACCTTTGATGATTTACGGCATCTTGAATGTGACCGTTTATTTGGGCGCATTCGTGTATGCCATACGTGAAGTCTCGCCAGGCATCGGCACATTGGGCGTCGCTACCAATCCATTGATAATCAGTGTGTTGTCATCGGTTTGGTTCAGAAAAAAAATCAATATTAATATTTGGATTGGACTTTTTATCGGTATGATTGGCATTGCCTTCGCGACATATCCATTGCTAATTTCAAGCACCACAACGCCACGAGGATTGTTGATATTGACTTTGAGTATGGTTTCGTATTCGGTCGGAACGGTTTATTACTCCAACCGAACTTGGACGTTACCACGCTTAGTTATCAACGGTTGGCAGGTGTTTTTAGGCGGACTTTTACTCGTACCTTTGACTTTGATTATGTCCGATTTTGAACACATCAAACTCGATACAACATATTGGTTTACAGTACTTTGGCTCGCCATTCCAGTTTCGATTGGCGCTGTGCAATTGTGGTTATATTTGCTTAGTATTGATGCTGTAAAAGCCGCTTTGTGGTTGTTTTTATGTCCAATTTTTGGTTTTTTATATGCAAATCTAATATTGAACGAACCCATTACGTTATATACGTATATCGGTACGGGTTTAGTTATTTTGGGCTTGTATATTGGGCAGCAGTCCTCCCTAAACGGCAAAGCCCTCAACGAAGTTAATCCCTCCAAAAGAGGGACTTGAAAACGGAGTGGCAAACGTTCAACGTGCAGTCAATTGGTAATTGACTGTATCACACTTTGTAAGTGCAGTCAATTGGTAATTGACTGTATCACACTTTGTAAGTGCAGTCAATTGGTA
>JAYUJV010000513.1:0-5481 GCA_043764975.1 Saprospirales bacterium | reverse complement strand
CATAATCCGTCGCCACATTTGTACCCGAAAGATAAGGATAATTCACCTTAGAATTGAGGCCATGCAACGCGTGACCGAACTCATGAAACAGCGTTCGTGCATCTTCCCACGAGATTAAAATTGGCTCGCCTTCTTTGCCTTTTATAAAATTACAATTGTTAGAAACGATGGTCGTAATGTCGCCATTCAGTGTTTCTTGATCGCGATATGCGGTCATCCAAGCACCCGAACGCTTGCCTTTGCGTGCATAAGGATCGAAATACCAAAGCCCAATTTGCTTGCCAGTTGTCTTGTTTTTGACCGTAAACACACGCACATCTTGTTGAAAAACTGGTACATCTTTTACTTGCGTAAATTCAAAATCGAACAATTCGCCAGCTACAAAAAACATACCTTCGCGTAGTTTTTCGAGTTGCAAATATTGTTTTACGTTTTCCTCATCGAGGTCGTAACGTGTTTTACGTACTTTTTCGGCGTAAAAACGATAATCCCAAGGCTCAATTTTGATTTTTGCGCCTTCTTTTGTCGCCAAATCCTGCATATCTTTTACTTCTTCATGCACGCGCGCCACTGCTGGCGTCCAAACAGATTCCATTAATTTCATAGCATTTTCGGGCGTTTTGGCCATTTTATCAGCCAATCGCCAATGAGCGTGAGTTGGATAACCGAGCAAGTTGGCGCGCTCGGCACGCAACTGTAACACTTCTGTTATGATGGCATTGTTGTCATTTGCATCGCCATTGTCGCCACGATTGATAAACATTTTCCATGCTTTTTCGCGTGCATCGCGATTGGTTGCATTTCTCAAAAACGGCTCTATCGACGAGCGCGTATTGGCGATAGCCCACGAACCTTTTTTGTTTTTGGCAGTTGCAGCTTCCGCAGCAGCATTTTTTGCGCCATCAGAAAGACCGTCTAAATCTTTTACGTCTGTCAATTCCAAAAACTTATCGTTTTCGTCCGCTAACAAATGCTGACTAAATTTTGAAAATAAACTCGCCAATTGTTGATTGATAGCCGCTACTCTACTCTTACTTTTTTCATCGAGTTTGGCACCAGCCAGCACAAAGCTATTGTAATATTTATCGACCAATCGTAATTGTTCCGGATTGAGTTTTGCTTTTTCGGGTGCATTATATACCACCTCAATTCTTTTAAAAAGTCCAGGATTCTGTACAATTGAATCATTGAAAGACGCCAAACGCGGCTCTATCGTTTCTTGAATCGCATCTAACTCTGGCGTTGCCATGTTGCTTTTCCAGATGTCATAAATCGCAGATACACGTTTGAGCGAATTGCCAGTTTTTTCGAGCCCTTCAATCGTATTTTGAAAAGTTGGCGCTTCTGTATTGCTCACAATTTTATTGATTTCAGCACTTTTTTCGGCCATAGCCGCTTCAAAAGCTGGCTTGAATTGCGAAATTTGCACTTTATCGAAAGGCGGAAATCCATTGTACGATCCAGTCCATTTTTGTAACAATGGATTGCTGGATTCGGTCGTTGTTGTTTGGTTTGCAACATTGGGTTTGCAGCGTATCATCGCAAACGTAATGGTGCAAACAAGTAAAAACATAAATACATTTTTCATACCAATATAGATTTTTTTAATTTTATTAATAATTGTAAATTTGATTTTATTAAAAACAGATAATGTTAAAATGAGTGTCGCTCCTATGGAGCTTATAAAATTCTAAACTATACTTATTAGCTACCGATATGTCATGCCTAACGGCATTTTTCAAAACATAAATGCCGTTAGGCATGATATGTTGGTAAAAATGTACAACCTACAAAGTGTTTTTGAACTCAGTAGGAGTGACATATTTTGAAATATATTATTATCATATAAATAGAATCGATTTTATTTTATAATACAATGATTATCAATATTTTATGTTAATTATTTTAACCTAAATTGTAATTTTTTAATTTTCATTTTAATAATATTAACGTCCATTTTTACAGGTGACAATGGCTCATCTTGTTTGTTGCGTGGTAAATTTACGATTTTTTCGACCACTTCCATACCTTTAAAAACTTTACCATAAACGGTATATTTATTGTCGAGGCGAGCGAGTCCTTTTTTATTTTGAACAATATAAAATTGGCATCGCGCGGAGTTCATATTCGGATTTTCATCACGACCAGCTGCAAATGTGCCGTATTCGTGAACGATTTTTTTATCAAATTCGGGTTGCAATAGCATATTTTTATCCGTAAAACCTTCGGGCGTATCGGGACAACCACCTTGAATCACAAAATTGGGAATTATTCGATTAAAGGTCAGCGAATCCCAATAACCTGCTTTGGCGAGCTGTATAAAACTGGCTTTGTGTTTTGGCGTTTCGTCGTAAAGCCAAATCAAAATTTCGCCATATTCCGTTTTTATCTGAGCCACTTCGTATTTTTTTTGAGCAACAGCGTAATTTGATAAAAACAACAAAACGAGTATTACAAAAAAAATCAATTTCAAATTGAAATCTTTATTTTTTGTAAATATAAAAAATACTGAAAAGTCAGCGAAATATTTCATAATATTGTACGATTTTGCGATTTGCAAATATAATATATTACTCACAAAAGCCAATCAAGTATTGACAAATCATTTTTATTATGAAAAATATCTTTTTATTTTGCTTCATATTTGTAGCAATCAGTGGCGTTTCGGCTCAAAAACTACGTTCGAGCAAGATTCCAGCAGCCGTAAAAACGGCTTTTGCAACGGCACAACCGAGCGTAAAAAAAGTGAATTGGAGCAAAGAAGATGCTAATTTTGAAGCTGGATTTGACAATGCACAAGGCAAAGATATGTCTGTGGTCATCACGCCAACTGGCGAAATATTAGAAACCGAATTGGAAATCACGTTTGCCGAATTGCCACAAGCTGCGCAAACGGCCTTGAAAGGAAAAAAAGTAAGTGAAATCGCTAAAATCACAGACGCAAAAGGCAATATAAAATACGAAGCCGAAGTCCGCGGCAAAGATTTATTGTTTGATATGAATGGAGTGAGAGTGAATTGATAAAATTTAATAAAAAGGCTTAAAACGAATGTTTCAAGCCTTTTTTTAATCCAACAAAACCGTTTCCAAAATATGTCTAAATTTACGCAATATAGCGATAATTAACAACAAATCATCTTTGATGACACTATCATAAGTGCGAGAAACGCAATATTCGCGACCTTGCATAGTTACGAATTTCCATGATTGACCGATGATTTCTGCGCCATAAATTGGTTTTCCATTTTTATTTTTCTCTTGCGCCAACAACATGGCTTCAAGTAATTGTGCCATTGGCTCGCCTGTTGGGTTGATTTGTGGTTTATATTCATGAAAATGAAAATAAGGATTTTGATGGAAACTCAATATTCCTTTTGCAACCATAAAATCTGTTTTTACGCTCAAACGAACACCATCAACTTCTCCCGACAACGATTTTTCGTAATACGTCATAAAACGCCCATTGTCCTCCAAATGCCCAAGCGGAATAATATCGCTGATAAATTTCATTTTGAGGTCTTCTTCACTCCACCCAGCAATACTTTTGACAGCCCGTTGCAAAGCGCGATTCAGCACATACGTCTCGCCTGCATCTAATTCTGGCATATCTACATCGAGCCAATCCGCCATCAAAGGCGTAGCGTACTCAATGATACGATCCAAATGAAAAAGCGTTATTAATTCGCCTTCGCTATATTGTTTTTTCTTTGCCATGCTCAAAATTTAAATACAAAATTACACTTTTTTGCTTAAATAAATATTAAAATGCTGTAATTCGTTTATAAATAGGACATTAAAAACCTATATCATGAGCTTCTACCATAAGTCCGACAACATGAAAATGTAATCCCTTTTTCTTTAACAATTTTCAAAAATTCTTCTTTCGTTATACTATTTAAAGTCAGTTTATGATGGTTTTTTTCTTCACATTGTACACTCATTTCACCATACAATCTTTGACCATTTTTTTCTTTTCCAAAAGCAAAAATAATGACTTCCGAACCTAACGGTAAGTTTATTTTATCTTTATCATATAGATTAGCCTTAAACATTTCGTAGTCAGTTTTATACTTTATCAAGGGTATGACTATTTTTTTTCGAGCAAAAATCAAGCACATTTCCAGAGGCTCAGTAACATCAGTGGTAACTATAAATGGTTCGGCTTGGGTAGTATTAGACTCATCTAAAAAAGCATCAATATTTCGCCAATTATAGTCAGTAATAGAAAATTCATATCCAACTTTATTCGCATTTGCATTTGCAATATACAAAATATCTTGATTTCCACAATTTTCATAATACTCTTTGCAAGATCCTGTATTACAATCACAATCTTCTTTTGAATTTTTGATGTAATCATATATCAAGTTTATTTCTTTATCATCTAACTTTTCAAAAATCGGCATTATAGTAGGTTTGTAGCGATTCCATGTACAAATTGCTTGTTTATCACGCGAAGCAATCATTTTTTGAGCATTTTTTGTGAATTTTACAAGCCATTTTCTAGTATGATAAGATTCTGAACATTGCAAAGCTGGTCCAGTCAAAGTTTCTGCTACACCATGACAATTTTTACAATTCGATTCAAATAACTTTTTTCCTTTTTCAAAATCATTTACAAAATCTTTCATAATTTCATTTTCAAAAGTCCAAGTCATTTTTCCATTATCAATATCCGCTTTGAAGAGCTTCATTCTAGGATTTAATATTGAAGAAGGCGGAAAAATCGTTTTGATAGGACAAAGTTTATTGATAGGCACTTGGGGATTTGTCACAACATGAATCATACCAGCCGATTCCAGTAATTCACCATTATCGGCCATAGTAGGAATACCACTTTTGATTATGTCTTCTTTTGTCAAAATTTCTTGCACTTGAATTTCTATTTCCGAGGCATCAGTTTCAAAAGTATTTGAGCAAATTTTAAGGGTTGTTCCTCCTTTTGTGATGAAACTAGTATCTCTCTTATTCTTAATTTTGAAAATTTGCTTTTCAATATTTTGAGGATTAAATTCACCCAAAACATTATTTTTTCTCTGATTACAGTACAGATATAAAAAAAGCATTAATAATATGCTCAATAAGAGTATTTTTTTCATAATATATTAAAATTAATGATTTAGGTTACAAATATCAAAATGCACTATTCAATACAAATTTACACTTTTTTGCTTAAATAAATATTAAAATGCTGTAATTCGTTAATATTATCCTCAACTTTGTGTTTTATTAAAAACTGATTTTATTTATGAAAAAAATACTCGTATTTCTATTTTTCATTTTGTTGCAAAATATAATTTTTGCTCAAAAATGTCAAAATTTTATTATTCAAGACGCTAAAACGAAAGAAACGTTGATTGGCGCAAGTCTTTTGGTCATCGGCAAAGGGACTGGCGCAGCGAGCGACGAAAACGGTCAAGCTAAAATTTGTAACCTTTCGCGAGGTCAAAAAATTGCGATTTCTTATATTGGTTACAAAAA
>JAYUJV010000512.1:0-5487 GCA_043764975.1 Saprospirales bacterium | reverse complement strand
GCAGTTTGCGTAGGCTCAGTTTGCGTAGTTTGTGCAGTGCCTACATTGATGCCAACAACCATAAAGGTGATGACAAAAAGAAAATTTTTGATTATTTTTTTCATTTTAAAGAAATTTAAAATGCTATCACTGACAACATTTTTTGATAAATAATTTTTTAAAAATCCACTTTAAGTATTTCATTATCAATGGTTTAACTATTGTTTCAAAACAATTCCGTTTGGCTTGCTACCAACCGTAATGTCTTTAATTTTAGTATGATTATCTACTTTGATCACAGACACCGAAGCCGCGCCTTGGTTCGAAACGTAGGCTTTTTTACCATCGGCAGTAAAGACGATTGCGTGTGCATCTGTGCCTGTTGCGATGTCACCTTGCTTCGTCCAAGTACCGCTAATGACTTTGTAATAGACTACTTTTCCGCCTTCAGCATCAGAAACCCAAAGCTCTTTTTGCTTGTCATTGTAGGCAGCATAAGCGGGCTTGTAACCAAGCGGAATAGTTGCTGTTACTTTGTTGGTCGCAACATCTATTTCAGAAATAGATTTACCTGTTTCGTTGTCCACATACATATTGCCATTCGTAGCCGCCCAAGCACCTACGGGGTCGGCTTCTACTTTTAGCGTAGCCGTTACCGTTTTTGCAGCAGGGTCAATGACTGAAACCGTTCCGTCAGTGGTGTTTGCAGCATAAACTTTTGTTTTATCGCTCGAAAAAGTCACTTCCGAAAGTCCTTTACCAACTTTTATTTCTTTGATTTGTGAAAAATTTGTCGTTTCAAAAATCAAAATGCTACTTTCTGTTGCATCGGCTTGTGTTACCCAAAGCTCTTTTCCGTCTGCCGAAAAAATACCGTTGTGCGGCAATTTCGACAAAGACAATTCGTGGTGTATTTCTCCTGTCAAAGCCGTGATAACCTGCATTTTATAACCCGATGAAGTGCCGCTTCCATGTCCTGAATGTCCGCCCGAAAGGTCGGTAGCAGTTATGGCTACTGCCAAAAAATTCTTGTCAGGACTAAGGTAAATGTGATGCGGTATTTTGGCACAATTGAGCGCAATTGTTTCTACTTTTGTATCGTTGCCAAGGTCTATGACAGACAAATTATTGTCGCCACCGTTCACAACATAAGCGGCTTCGTGCGTAATGTTAAGATTAGACGTAGTTTCGCATTTTTTACAGCTTGACATGCAAAATGCAAACACCAAAAATGATGCTCCTAATAATAAATTTTTAATTAAAATAAATTTTTAATAATTGTTAAATAAAAATCGATACGTTATTTCAACAAGCATAATTTATTGAATAACAATGTTTTGTATTTCAAAATAGCTAATGAAACACAATAAAAAAAAGACATAAAATGGGCTATCTTTATGTTTAACAACTTATTTTGGGCGGTTGCCACAAGGAAAGATAAACAGGTTTTGGAATTACGTTGAGGAAGTAATAGCCTGTTTTTTCAGAAAGAAAAAAGGTATGTAAATATTGAAATTGAGGTAAAATATTCGTTGTAATACAAGCAATTGGCGCATTTGAAGGGCTTGGACAAGGGCAACTTTTGCCGCCACATTTGCCTTTGCAATCTTTCTTTTCAGGCGTTTTCTCACTTGATTTTTCAGTTGATTTGGAACAACAGCTTTCTGCTTCGCCACAACTTTTTGAGGTTTCTTTTTCGACTGCTTGTTCTTCTTTTTTACAACAATTTTCTCCACACGCTACCGCTTCATTCGGCATTGCGACAAAGCACAATGCGAATAAAAGAAAATAGAGTATGGAAGTTGAAAATTTCATTATTTTATTAACGCTTTTGATGATGTTTTGTTGTAGTATGTATTGATATTTTTTTCTAAAAAATATAATTATTAACTTTATACAAATATTAAAAACGCCTTGTAATCAACAGTTTACAAGGCGTTTTTGATTCTATAATCTATTTTATCATTTTCAATACATCAGCTGCTTCTATCACTTTTCCGCTTTTGATAATGGTCGTGACCGATTCTAAATTTTTAATATCTTCCAAAGGGTTTTTAGTCAAAACAATCAAATTTGCTTGTTTATTTGGCTCTATTGTGCCTGAAAGTTGTTCTTCTTTGAAAAAACGAGCTGCATTCGCAGTACAGGTTTTTAGCAATTCGTAATTATTCAGTCCAGATTGTTGTATCAATTTCAGTTCTTCTATCAAGGCAAAACCTGGCGTTTGATACGGTTCTTCGGCATCAGAACCTGCAATAATGGTTACGTTTTTTTGCACCATTTTTTGCAACACTTTTATTTTAGTTGCCAAATCATTGCTCATATAATCGGCGTAACGTTTGGCATCTTCGGCACTCAATTGTTTCGCGAGGCTTTTGTAAGTTGTGTCCCAAGCTACTTCATAGAGCTTTTTTCCGAGCGCATAACCGCTTCGCTCCGACAGTTTTTCTTGCGGATAACTATGATATACCATATTGACCCAATCCAAGGTCGGACAAATAAACGTCTGATTTTTGACTACCAAATCCAATAACGAATCCAAGCGCATTGCACTTTTTACACGCTCCAAACCAATGTGTTCGATAGAGCGATAACCGCTTTCTATCAACTTTTCGGCCTTGATATTTTGCAAAGCGTGTCCACAAACCATCAATTGGTTTTGCTTCGCACAGCGCATCACTTCATTGAAAAGCGTATCGTTTTTGATGCTAAATATTTTTATAAAATCATAACCTTCTTTTTTGATAAACGCCACTCTATCAGCTACTTGCGCAACATTCATACTATCATCTTGATACATCGGAAAGCCAACGTGTAGTTGCGGCACGAGGTCATTCGCAGCATTTTTTTTGCGATAAGCAATCGTGGCAGGTTCGCTTTTCATAATCCTATCGCTCGTGACGCCCGCCAAGGTTTGCAATTGAAAATAACGATCGGGATTGTCGTTTGTCCAATGCACGTGCATATCGTACAACCCAGGCATCAAATATTTACCTGTACCGTCAATTGTTTGTTTCGCCTTGCTTCGCTTTGGTATTTTACCAATAAAAATAATTTTTTCGCCAATGATTCCAATATTTGTATTTTCTAATACTTTATTTTCGTCCATCGGAATGACCGTTATGTTTTTTATCAACACATCATATTGTGCTTGTGCAGCTTGTATGCTGAATAAAAACAGTGTAAAAAGTGTAATTTGCTTTAACATTTGAATGGTGTTTTTTTTATTTACTTTTAAAATTAAACAATTGATTATTAGTTCTACTTTGGCACTCTTTTTTTATTATTTAAAAGCAGATTTCGATGTAACGCTGTCAGGGTTTTAAACCCCTGACAGCGTTTGAAAACCAGTTGTTTTCCTAGACTGCCAAAGTAGAATCAGGTATTTGTATAAAAATGAGCTATGAAATTAAAACATTGATTGACTCAAAAAGAAGTGTCACGACTGTTATAAAAGTTTCAAAGTTACTTGAAATTAATTCAAAAAACACCAAAAGCCTCGTAAAATACGAAGCCTTTGATGTTTCTTTTCTAAAAAATCCTTAATTCCTCATCTTTCCGACTGTTTGTTTTTCTTTCGTATTTATAGGGAACGAAACCCTCAAAGTATAATTTCTTAGCGATAGCGGAATCGCAGTATCGGTATAGGCTTTGTTAATATCCGTATTGTCGCTGCTATAAACTGGCAACGAAATGTTACCATTTTTAATCAAAGACGACGTCAAATCGAAGCGAATACCGAACAGTTTTGCACCCACACCAAGCACCAATCCGCTTGGATAATAGGTCGCATTTTTGACCAAATCGCTTGTGCTGTTCGAGATGCTTTTTTGCACTTGCGTATAGCCAAAGCTATAACCGACAATCGGGTGTACGATAAAACCATAAAGTGGTCTCCATTCCACGCGAGCATTGGTGCCCAATTGCGATATATTTTCAGTGAATCCATGATTTGTAACAGGCGTTCCGTATATTTTGCTATCGCCATAATTCACGCTCGCTGCTACATGTACGCCCAACAATGGTATTATTTTTCGAGAGTATGACAAACCGATCATATTCAATTCTGGCGTGACAGCGGTCGAGCCATAGCCTTGATACAATACTCGATTGGCTTCTATGCCCACACGTTGCGCTTGAGCGAAAGTTGCTACAAAAGCGAGACAGATTACTACAATTGTATTTTTCATTTTTTTGATTTTTAAAAATTAATAATAAATTTGGTTGTTTATACAAAATTAAAGATTTTTAAATTAGCGTTTAGTTAAAAAAAATTAAATTGTATTATGATAAAGTTAAATGTCAAAATGTTAATTTTGAAAATATTTTGAATTAAAGTATGTATTTCGGAATAAAATAAATAATTTTGATTCATAAATCAGATGAAGCACACAATACTATGTTAAAATCTTTGGCCAACTCGGCTATGGCTATGGTTTATCGGCAACGACAAGGCCATATACAGCGCATGATGGACAACCCTCATGCGTTGCAAGCAGCTACGCTTCGGCAATTGCTCGCAGCGGCAAGTCATACTGAATGGGGGCGAAAATTTGCCTTTCGAGAGTTGAAAAATGCAACTGATTTTGCAGATCGAGTACCTGTGCAAGACTACGAAGCCTTCAAGCCTTACATAGAGCGCATGATGTATGGCGAACGCGATGTGTTGTGGCACGGTCAAGCGCGTTGGTTCTCCAAATCGTCAGGAACGACCAACGATAAGAGCAAATACATACCGATTACGAACGAAAACCTCAAGAAAAACCATATAAAAGGTACATGGGACACCATGACCATGATGTATCATAAAAACCCTCAAAGTCAGTGCTTTAGAGACAAAACGGTGCTGATGGGCGGCAGTCATTATGCGTTTGAGCCATATCCCAAAACGCGGATTGGCGATGTATCGGCGATTATGATTGAACACATGCCTGCTATTGCGAGGCCATTTTTTACGCCTGATTTCAAGACGGCTTTGATGCCAAATTTTGAGGAGAAACTCAACCGACTAGTAGAAATATTGCCCAAAGAACCACTCGTGATGCTCGGTGGCGTACCGACATGGACGGTCGTGTTGTTCAATAAAATATTGGAACATACTGGCAAATCCAATTTGCTCGAAGTTTGGCCAAACCTCGAATCTTACGTGCATGGTGGTGTGAGTTTTTCGCCATACAGGGCGCAATTTGAAAAATTTATCCCTTCCAAAACTTTTATTTATCAAGAAATATACAACGCTTCGGAAGGTTTTTTTGCGATTCAGAACGAACGAACCGAAGAAGGAATGTTGCTTTTGGTGGACAACGGCGTGTATTACGAATTTGTGACAATAGCTGAATGGGATGCGCAATTTCCACGTGCAATTGGCCTCGAAGACGTACAACTCGGTCAGCATTATGCAATGGTCATCACGACCAATTCTGGGTTGTGGCGTTATGCGACTGGCGATACGGTCATGTTTACGTCCGTTATGCCTTACAAAATAAAAGTGACTGGCCGCACTCAACA
>JAYUJV010000511.1:0-2072 GCA_043764975.1 Saprospirales bacterium | reverse complement strand
TCCAAAACCGCCCAACATCAAGGTTGCGCCGTCTTGAATATCAGCTACGGCTGCTGCTGCATTTTCTATCGTTTTATTCATTTGTGGTTGTTTTTTTTTAAGTACGAGGTACGGAGTACAAAGTACCTTATGGCAGCGTACCTTGTACTCCGTACCTCGTACTTGGAAAGTTTACTTCGCCATCGCTGTTTTCCTCAAACGTTGTAAAAATGGCGATGCGAAGATGAAACCTTGAAGCAAATCATTGTCGCTTTCGAGGACTTCATCTTTCGTGCCTTTCCATGCTATTTCGCCTTGATGCAAGAAAATAATATTATCGCCGATTTCCATAACCGAGTTCATGTCGTGGGTATTGATGATGGTCGTGATGTTGTTTTCGATTGTGATGCTATGTATCAACTCGTCTATGACGATAGAGGTTTTGGGATCTAAGCCCGAATTGGGTTCGTCACAAAACAAATATTTCGGATTTAGCACAATGGCGCGCGCAATACCAACTCGTTTTTGCATACCGCCCGAAAGTTCCGATGGAAACTTTAGGTTTGCTTTTTCAAGATTTACACGCTCCAAGCAATAATCCACGCGCGTTTGTTTTTCCTTTAGCGTCATGGTCGTGAACATATCCAACGGAAACCTAATATTTTGCTCTACGGTAAGACTATCGAACAAAGCCGAGCCTTGAAACAACATACCGACTTGCATCCTTACCTCACTCAATTGTTGTTTGGCGAGTTGAAAAAAGTTCATATTGTCGTACCAAACTTCGCCAGATGTAGGCGCATTTAGGCCCACAAGCGTTTTGAGCAATACTGTTTTACCAGCACCACTTCTCCCTATGATTAAGTTTGTTTTCCCTTGCTCGAACGTGTGGTTAATCTCTTTCAAGATGGTCGTTTCGCCAAAGGTTTTTACTATATTTACTGCTTTTATCATACTTTTTTATGAAAATAAAGAACTATTTAGCACTTACATTGAATAAAGTGGAATTGAATACTTTATTCAAAAAATTAGTACAATTTGCAATAAGCAATTTGCAAAATTTGCTCGAAAATAGTTGCCTGTTGTCTATTGCTTATTGTAACTAAAAATGCTTTATCCTATAATATAGCTTTCTTTTTTACTAATGCCTAAGTGTTTTTAAAGCAAAATTACTTAGCTGTCAAAATCATGGCGATGATATAATCTGCCAATAAAATCAAAATGTCGCTATACACGACGGCGCGTGTGCTTGCTTGACCGAGTTCTACGCTGCCACCTTTCACGTTGTAGCCTTGGTAGCAAGAAACGGTAGTCAGCAAAAAGGCAAAAACACCTGCTTTGACGAACATCATGGTTACATTGCGCGGCAAGAAGAACGAGCGAAGTCCGCGTACATATTCTGCATCGGGCAAAAGTCCTGTTGGGACACTCGCCAAATATCCGCCGACCATGCTCAAACCTGCTGCGATGCAAACCAGAATCGGAATTACAGTTATAGCGGCGATTATCTTTGGTTGTATCAAAAATGCAGCTGTATTAACGCCCATGATTTCCATGGCATCTATATGTTCTTTTTGTCGCATACCGCCGAGTTCGGCTGCCATATTAGAGCCTACTTTACCTGCCAAAACCAAACATGAAATAGTCGGTGCCAACTCAATGATACTAATGTCGCGCACGATATAACCTATGTAGTACTGCGGCACTAAATTACCACTCAATTGGTAGGCAAATTGTACAGCCGTCACAGCACCAATAAACACCGAAATCAAAGCTACAATAACCAATGAACCTACACCAATATCGCTCATTTGGCGCATGGTTTCGTTCCAGTACATATACCCTTTTTCTGGCTTAGAGAACACTCGCTTTAGTAGTATAAGATAGCTACCAAAATGGTGAAAAAAGTTTTCTATCGAAGAAAATATAAACACTATGATGATTTTTTAATTAATAAAATGCTGATTATTAATAACTTATAAGTATGTTGTTGTCCTTACGGACGAATCACAATCAAGCGCTTGCTGATGATAATTTTTCCGCTGGCATCAGATAGGGCGTAAAGATAAGTACCTTTTCTAAATTTTGTAATA
>JAYUJV010000510.1:0-2073 GCA_043764975.1 Saprospirales bacterium | reverse complement strand
AAGGAATGCGATTTACTTATACCATAATATTACTCTTCATAGTTGGATTTGCGAACGCGAATCAGAATCCAGAACCGAATCCAGAACCACCAATTTGGGGCTTCTTTGGTCATAAACGCATCAATCGACTTGCCGTTTTTACGCTGCCACCCGAACTCATCGTTTTTTACAAAAAAAATATAGAATACATAACCGATCACGCCGTTGATCCTGACAAACGCCGTTATGCCATAAAGCAAGAAGCGCCTCGGCACTTCATTGACCTCGACCGTTATGGCAACGATTTTGAAACGCTGCTGCCTAAAAGTTGGAACGAAGCGCTTGCTAAATTTACAGAAATATATGTCGTAACCAAGCAGGGCGATACACTACAATTGACGAATCGAGAGCAAGTGGTCATCGAAAAAAAATACATCACTTTTTCTTCTCCGAACATCAAAAAATTGTATCAAAAAGATACGATTCATATTGATAAACGTAAGTATAAGTCGTTCATATTCAATGTAATAGAACGAAATGTAGGCGAATTGAACTTGCCTTTAGTCTTGGATTCCATCAAGCCTTTTTTGAATGTAAAAGATATTAAATATGCTTTTGCAAAAGAAATATTGTCAGAGCATGGCATTGTGCCATGGCATTTGCAAACCATGCAAAAGCGATTGACAGAAGCCTTCAAAGCAAGAGATTTTGATAAAATATTACGCCTTTCGGCTGAAATCGGACATTATGTTGGCGATGCGCACGTGCCGCTGCATACTACTCAAAATTACAATGGTCAATTGACGAATCAAGTTGGTATTCATGGATTTTGGGAAAGCCGAATCCCTGAACTTTTTGCCGATACAGAGTTCGATTACTTCGTTGGCAAGGCAGATTATGTAGAAAATAAGCAACAATATTTTTGGAAAACCGTCATGGATAGTCACGCTTTTGTGGATAGTGTGCTTCAAATCGAAAAGCGATTGAGCGTTACGTTTCCGAGCGATCAGCAATATTGTTATGAGGATCGCATGAATACGAACGTGCGTCAGCCATGTCGTGCTTATGCGCAAGCGTATAATGTAGCTATGCAAGGCCAAGTGGAAGCGCGTATGCGCGCTGCGATTTTGTCGGTTGGTAGCGCTTGGTATAGCGCTTGGGTCGATGCAGGTCAGCCAAATATGAGCGATATGGCACTGAAACCAACCAATACAAAAGACGATGAAAATGCCGAAAAAGCCATCGAAAATGGCGGAACGATGATTGGGCGGAGTGAGAATTAATTGGCCCACCCCAGCCCTCCCAAAGGGAGGGAGAAAGAAGGAGAGATTTTCCAACTTGGTAGCAAAATAGAGAAAAATTTTGCTTTAAAATATTCATAATTTTTAATTTACACAACTAAACAACTATACAATTTTAACCACTTATATGATAGACTTTATTTTACACATTGATAAGCATTTGATTGACTTGGTTTCGCAATACGGAACTTACATTTATATCATTTTATTTTTAATCGTTTTTGTCGAAACTGGCTTGATTGTGATGCCACTTTTACCTGGCGATAGCTTACTTTTTGCAGCTGGCGCGTTGGCCGCAAGTACGGGCCAATTGAGTGTTTGGATCATCATACCTTCGTTGATTATTGCAGCACTGTTGGGCGATAATGTGAATTATTTTGTAGGTAAATATTTTAGTCAATACATAAAAGAAAAAGGGAGAATCTTGTTTTTGAAAAAAGAATATATAGATCAAACCGAAGCCTTTTATGCAAAACATGGGCCGAAAACCGTAATTATGGCGCGTTTTGTACCGATTATTCGCACCATTGCGCCGTTTGTGGCAGGTGCTGGTAGTATGACTTATACACGTTATATATTTTATTGTATTGCTGGAGCCGTACTTTGGGTAACGAGTATGACCATGTTGGGTTATTTTTTCGGCAATTTTGAGATTGTAAAAAAGAATTTTGAAATCGTGATTTTAGCTATTATTGCCATCTCAGTTTTACCGATGATTATTGGATTTTTAAAAGCAAAATACGCAAAAGCATAATGGACAAAAATGACATATATGGGCTGATTGGTTATCCGC
>JAYUJV010000509.1:0-5506 GCA_043764975.1 Saprospirales bacterium | reverse complement strand
ATACATACTAAAAATGAATATTCCTGCTCAATTAAAATATACAAAAGACCACGAATGGATCAGTATAGCAGCAGATGGAACTGCGACCATTGGCATCACTGATTTTGCGCAAAGCGAATTAGGCGACATCGTGTATGTCGATATCGAAACCGTAGGTGAAACCGTGACTATGGGTGAAATATTTGGTACAGTAGAAGCCGTAAAAACGACATCGGAACTATATATGCCAGTCAGTGGCGAAGTATTGGAGTTCAATGATGCGCTATCGAGCAAAGGTGGCGACAATCCAGCTTTACTCAACGAAGACCCTTATGGCGAAGGTTGGTTAATCAAAATTCGTATCACAGACCAAGCCGAACTTGAAACACTTTTGGAAGCAGATGCTTATAAATCTATGATTCATTAGAAGGCGACCTCTCTAAATCTCAATCCCCATCCCAACATTCCCCAAGAGGGAAGGAGAAAGAAGAAGGGACTTGCCAACGTGGTGGCACAATTCGAGTAAAAAAAGTTCTATCTTGCTTAAAATATGACGATACTTTAGTACAAAAAGACAATTGCTTTTGCTAATTTATATATGAAAAACAGCTTTAAAATATTTCGTTGGGCATTGGCTTGGACGCTGATTGTGACTATACTTTCGGGCATACCAGGCAAACAAGTGCCGAGTTTGGGTTTTCATGCAGAAGATAAAGTTGCTCATTTTGTAGTTTATGCAATATTGGCTATCTTGTGGCTAAAGGTTTGGATAGTAAATGAACAAAAACGATTCACAGCTATTTGTATTGCGTTTGTGACCTGTGTAGCTTGGGGATTTTTTATGGAAATACTACAAAAATATTGCTTCGTAGATCGCTCTTTCGATTATTATGATGCCTTGGCCAATAGCATTGGCGCAGGATTGGGTATTGCGATTAGTCCGTTGATAAGTAAGATTTTGACAACTCTAAATAAATAAAACAAAAAAGGTATTCGACGCAAATCGAATACCTTTTTTTATATCTATATTATGCTGCAACGGCATACTCTTCTTCAAGTGGAATCATGCGCACAATTGTCGTTGGCGCATTGAGCGCTTCCCATTGTGCTTGATTAAAAGCGTAGCGTATATGCTTCTTACCATTTAGTTCATAATAACCTTCCTCTTTTCTGATAATATCTGCTTCGCAAAGCGCCTCTATCAAGATTGGGTGTACTGGATGCTGATCGTACATAAAACGATCTTCGCCAATGTGCTGATAAATGTAGCACAATTGCGATGCACCATAAACCGTATCGGGCAACACGTGGCAGTAATAGCCATGCTTTTCGCGAAATAAGTGATTGAACTCCACTTTTGCCGAACGGATAGCTGGGTGAAATGTGTTGGCAATGCTCAAAACCTGCGCCAAATAATCGGCCGAAGGCGCAATGCCATTAAACATATAAAAAAAATCTTGTCGCAGCTGTTTGTAACTGCGATTGAGGCGATAGGTCACTTCTTGTTGTACAGCAGTGTGCAATTCGCCATTGAGCAACCAAAGGTCGTCGTTGTGTATTGGGAGGTTAATGATTGAAGATTGTAAGTAGGTCATCATAGCGTGTATTGTTTAATTGAAACCATGCAATGTTTAACGCATTAAATAATTATTTTTAAATCATGATACAAAGATAAAACAAATAATATTAATAAACAAATATTTTTAAATTAATTTTTCATTTTAAAATAAAAAATATTTAATTATTAATAAAATCACTACGTAAACATATAATAATTAAGTGATTAAGTATATTTTTTTTATAATTATTTTTATAATAAATATAAAAAAACATAAAATAGTTTCAAATACTTTGTTTTAAACCCAAATAATTGTTTTTACATATAGTTTTTTTGTATAAAAAAAATAAATTTTCATTAAAAACAAATGACTTTTGTACCTTTGCCAATTCAAAAAATTGTTTTAAAATATATAAATGAATTTTTATATATCTAAAAATAAAATACAAGCAAATGCAAGCAAAAGCAAAATATATATGTATCCACGGCCACTATTACCAACCACCACGCGAAAACGCTTGGCTCGAAGTAGTAGAAGCCCAGGATAGCGCGCACCCTTTTCACGACTGGAATGAGCGTATCGCCAATGAATGTTACGCACCCAATGCAGCGGCACGTATCTTGGATGAAAAGAATCTCATCAAACGAATTTTTAATAATTATGCGCGTATTAGTTTCAACTTCGGTGCTACACTACTCTCTTGGATGGAAGTGGCCAATACCGAAGCCTACAAACTATTGCAAGACGGCGACCGACGTAGTCTGAAGCGTTACGATGGCCACGGTTCGGCGATTGCGCAAGTGTATAACCATATTATATTGCCGCTGGCGAATCCGCGCGATTCGGTAACGCAAGTCATTTGGGGGATTCGTGATTTTGAGCATCGTTTTGGGCGCAAGCCCGAAGGTATGTGGTTGGCCGAAACAGCCGCCGATACCGCTTCGCTGGAAGTCATGGCTGCACAAGGCATTGTATATACGATTTTGGCACCTCGACAAGCAAAGGCTTTTCGCAAAATCGGCGCTGAACAATGGACGACCGTTTCGAGTATCGATACACGCCGACCATATCGTTGTCATTTGCCTTCGGGTAAACACATCGATTTGTTTTTTTATGATGGCAATGTAGCGCAAGATGTGGCGTTCAACGGTTTGCTCAACACTGGTAAAGGTTTTGCACAACGTTTGTTGCAATGTTTCGACAACAACGACGAGCCGCAACTCGTACATATCGCGACCGATGGCGAGAGTTACGGACATCATCATCGTTATGGCGAAATGGCTCTGGCGGATTGTCTGAATTTTATAGAAGAAAATAAACTGGCCGTACTGACCAATTATGCTCAATACCTCGAAATGTTTCCGCCACAATACGAGGCCATGATTCATGAAAACAGCTCTTGGAGTTGCGTGCATGGTGTGGAGCGTTGGCGTAGCAATTGCGGTTGCAATTCGGGTCGTGCAGGTTGGCATCAGCAATGGCGCAAGCCACTCCGCGATGCGCTCGATTGGCTGCGCGATACGCTCATACCTATATATGAGCGCGAAATGAAACTCCTCGTGGCCAATCCTTGGGCTACACGCGATGCTTATATTGACGTAATTCTGGATAGAAGTGAAGAAAATATCAATACTTTCGTAAAAAATCATGCTTTACGTCCGCTTTTACAAGGCGAACAAATCCAAATGCTTCGTTTGTTGGAGATGCAGCGTAACTGTATGCTCATGTACACGAGCTGCGGTTGGTTTTTTGACGAAATATCGGGTTTAGAAACCAATCAAATCCTACAATACGCTTGTCGTGCTATTGATTATGGCATACAGGTTGGCAACGTAGATTTACATCAAAAGTTTATAAAATTGCTTGAAAATGCGCCAAGTAATGTATTCGACAACGGTGCTGTGAGCTACAGAAAGCACGTGCTTTCGTCGCGTGTGAATCTGGAGCGTGTCGGTATGCACTATGCAGTGGCATCGCTGTTCGAGAAAAAACCGCAACACCTCAACTTGTTCAATTACGAGGCATCGAGCGATGTTTTTGATAGACAAATAGCTGGTAATCAGCGTTTTGCAGTGGGCCAAACGAAGATTAAATCTTTGATTACGCACTCCGAAAAGCAGTTTACGTTTGCCGTTTTATACCTTGGTCAGCACAACATCATCGGCAACATATCCACGGATATGGACAGTCGGACGTTTGAAAAAATGCGCGAACAGATTTTGACAGCCTTCAAAAGCACGAATCTTGGCGAAGTGATTGGGATTATGCAAACGTTTTTTGGTTCTGAAAAATATTCGGTTTCGTCTTTATTTTATGATGAAAAAAGAAAAATCCTCAATAAGATTGCTGATAAAAGTATGAAACATACCGAAATGGCGTTCCGCGAGGTCTATAACGACAATTATCAGTTGATGAGTGGCATGGCAGCCGAAAAATTACCGATTCCAGAAGGTTATGTAGCGGCTATAAAACATATCTTGAATTACGATATTCAGCATTATTTTGAGCAAGAAGTCCTTTCGGAAAAAGAATTGCAACACCTCGTGAATGAATTTGAGAAATGGAAAATTGCTATCAATGATGCGGAAGCAGTTAGCCTTTCGGCAAGCGAGCGTATTTATAAAGAAATCTTGAAAGTAGAGCAATCCGATAGCTCGCTTGAGCAAATACATTTGTTGAACACAATATTGGAAATGCTACAACGTTTGGGTATAAAGTTAGATATTTGGAAATCACAAAACGTGTTTTACAAAATGCTAAAATCCTACAAAAATGGCGAATGGATTTTCGTCAGCGAATCTTGGATGACGGAATTTGAGCGTTTGGGCGGTTTACTTGGCGTGAAAGTAGAACTTTCTAAGAGTAAGGAATTGGTGAAGTAGGGAATTAGTTGAATTGGAAAATTGGTTAAATTAGGAAATTGGTTAAATTAGGAAATTGGGAATTAGGAAATTGGGACTTGGGGAATTAGTTGAATTGGAAATTAGGAATTAGGAAATTGGGAATCAGTAAATCATTTTTATGAAAAAAATAAAATCAATTTGTCTTTTTGTTGTGATGACAGTGCTTTTGAGTTGCAATACTAAGCAACCGATAGATGCAGAAGTTTATGTGCGCTACATGGCGGACGAGCAAGCGTATCAGTCCGAAATATCGCTTAGGAGCGTATCGGGCGATAAAAAAATAAAAGAAGTAGAAGTGCAAGATTTGTTTTTTATAGATGGCGCGATGGAGAAAAAACAACACCACGTGAAAGGCTTGATATATAAAAGTGAAAGTAACGGCGCATGGGTTTCGCCCATCGTTTTTAAAGGTAAATTAGAAAACGAAAAGCCGTTTAATCTTTCGTTGGAGCTTGTGCCGATTACGCAATTCAAGGTAAAAGAACCTCAAATTAGTAGCACAAATGGCTTCAATTTGGTTTGGGAAGGTGTAGCACTCAGCAAAGAGGAAAGCCTAACGATACTCGTAAACGATGAAATTGGCATCACGAGTAGCATCAATATAAAAGGGCCAACGGCAAGCAACGAAACTTTTGTAGCCAGTAGTAATCTCGCAAGTCTGGGTCGCGGACAAGGCACAATGAGTATCGTAAAACAGCGTATATACGAACCTAAAACAGATGGTGTAGCCACAAAAGCAACCTTGGAGTATTACTCAAAAACACAATCGGTGCTGATTGGAGAATGAAAGCGAAGTACGAAGTACGGGGTACAAAGTACTTTTCAGAGCGAGATTGTTTTATAAAGCAAAAGACCTATTCGATACACTCGAATAGGTCTTTTTTATTGAAAAGTAAAAATATATTTTCAGTTATGAATTTAAGGAAAAGAATAGTTTAATTATCATTTAAACATTATCCAAAGTTTTGATTAACAAAGACTAAGTGACAAAAATGAATAACTGACTATCTTGACTTATTCTTTATCTCAAAAACTCAGGGCATTTCAAGTCGCCAAAATAATAGA
>JAYUJV010000508.1:0-5512 GCA_043764975.1 Saprospirales bacterium | reverse complement strand
ACTTTTTATCCGCATCCTCGTCAGGTTTTGGATGGCGCAGATCAGACTTTTCGTTTACTATCCACGATTGAAGAAAAACAATCTTTGATTGAAAAAGTCGGTATCGACCATTTGGTCATTATTCCATTTTCGGCTTCGTTTTCTATGAAATTGCCTCAAGAATATATCGAAAGTTTTTTGGTTCGTTGCTTTCAACCTTCATATATCGTGATTGGTTACGATCACAAGTTTGGAAAAGATAGAATTGGCGATATACATTATTTAAAATCAAATGCACAAAAATTTGATTATCAAGTCATTGAGATTGAAAAGCAGCAAATAGATGACTTGACTATTAGCTCAACCAAAATCCGAAAAGCGCTCGAAATAGGCGATACACAATCCGCAGAATCATTGTTAGGTCATGGATATTTGTTGAGTGGAGTAGTGGTAAAAGGTGATCAAATCGGTCGGAAAATAGGTTTTCCGACGGCAAATATTGGCGACATTAATCCTCAAAAATTGATTCCTCAAAACGGAATTTATGCTGCAAAAGCAACGATTGAAAATGAAGTCGTAGAAGGAATGATGTACATTGGCCATCGACCAACAATTGATGGAGCAGTCGAACGCCGCATAGAAATCAATTTATTTGATTTTGAAAAAGACATTTACGGGCATCAGATTCAGCTCGAAATATTGGATAAAATTCGTGACGACAAAAAATTTGATGGCTTACCAGCGCTTATTGAAGGTTTGAAAAAAGACGAAATTGATTCAAAATTGATTTTTGAACATCGAAATAAACCAAAAGTTGCAGTCGTTATTTTAAATTATAATGGTCAAAAATTTTTAGAACAATTTTTACCAAACGTTATTCAATATTCATCGGCTGATGCCGAAATAATCGTAGCTGACAATTGTTCTACAGATACAAGTATTGAGTTTTTGAAAAATCATTTTCCGAACATTAGAGTTATTCAATTAGAAACTAATAATGGATATGCAGGTGGTTATAATGAATCGTTAAAACACATAGAGTCAGAATTTTACGTATTGTTAAATTCTGATATTGAAGTAACTGAGCATTGGTTGAAACCTTTAATTCATTGCTTAAAAAGTAATGAAAAAGTAGCCGCTTGTCAGCCTAAAATTAAGTCATATCATCAGCGCGACTCTTTTGAATATGCTGGTGCATCTGGTGGTTTTTTGGACGTTTATGCCTATCCATTTTGTAGAGGAAGAATGTTCGCCGAAGCCGAAAAAGACGAAGGACAATATGACGATGAACAAAATATCTTTTGGGCATCTGGTGCTGCATTGTGCATCAAAGCTGATGTGTTTCATCATTTAGGCGGTTTTGATGATTTACATTTTGCGCATCAAGAAGAAATTGATTTGTGTTGGAGATTACAACGCGCTGGTTTTGAGATAAAAGTAGTTCCGAGTTCAGTGATTTATCACGTTGGCGGTGGTACGTTGGATTATGGTAGTCCATTCAAAACATATCTCAATTTTAGAAATAGTTTGATGATGATTTTGAAAAACGAAACATTATTTGGTCTATTTTGGCTCATTCCAATCCGCTTAATATTAGACGGCGTTGCTGGTTTAACCTTTTTACAAAAAGGACAATTTAAGAATTTTTTGAATGTCATAAAAGCACATTTTTGGGTTTATGGACATATCGGACAAGTGATAAAGAAAAGAAATTTATATAAAAATTTGATTCAAAAATATGCAATTGGAAAAGAAAAATTGCATGGAAGAACATCACAAAGTATTGTATATCAATATTTTATACTTAAAAAAAGAAAATACAGCGAACTTTGAAACAAGCACCTGAAATCATATTTGAAGACGAGCATTTGGTCATCATCAACAAGCCTGCGGATTATTTGAGCATACCAGATCGTCATGATCCATCGAAACCAAATTTGGTTTCTTTTTTGCAAAAACGATTTGGTGAAATATTCATTGTTCATAGAATTGATCGCGAAACAAGCGGTATTTTGTGTTTTGCCAGAACAGCAGAAGCACATCGAAATCTATGTAAACAATTCGATGATAGAACGGTGGACAAATTTTATTTGGCACTCGCCGATGGCGTTTTGCACGACGACGAAGGCTCAATCGACAAAGCTATCACTGAACATCCGAATGTGGCAGGCAAAATGATAACGGCGCGTATCGGTAAACCGTCGCTTTCGATGTATAAAGTCCTCAAACGCTTCAAAAAATATACGCTCGTAGAGGTGGAAATTAAGACTGGTCGCACTCACCAAATTCGAGTGCATTTTCAGTCTATTGGCTATCCGTTGGCTGTTGATGCGTTATATGGTCGTAAAACAGCCTTACATCTTTCTGAAATAAAAGGTAAATATAAGCTCGGAAAATGGGTCGATGAAGAGCGCCCAATCATGTCGCGCACCACGCTTCATGCTTATAGATTAAAGTTGCAACATCCTGATACAGAAGAAGTTATGTATTTTAGAGTTGAGCCGCCAAAAGATTTTACGGCTTTGGTGCAGCAATTAGAAAAGTGGGGTGTGTAGTGTGAAAGTGTTTCCAATTGGTAATTGGAAGATTATATAGTGTTTCCAATTGGTAATTGGAAGATTATATAGTGATTCCAATTGGTAATTGGAAGGTTGTAAAGAGTGTTCAATTGGCCGCACATCATTTGTAACACGCCCAATTACCAATTGGCCGCACTTAATTCAATCTCAAAAAGCCCAAGGCTCAAGCTATTGTAATGTGCAGGTAGTGTTTCGGAATTGGTAACTTTCATCAAACCTACATAATTGAAGCCGCATTTTACGTAATAAGCGCACAAACGCTCGTTGTCGCCCCAAGTGTCGAGCCGAATGAAATGTTTTTGATTTTCTTTTCCCCAAGTTTTCGCCCAATCAATAATAAATGGCACAAAACCTTTGCCATGTAAACGATTATCGGTTACGATTCGGTGTATATAAACAGCCGAATCCTTATCTTTTTCGCCCCAAATAGCTGGGTCATTGTGCGTTATGGCGAAAACACAAACGACTTCATTGTTTTCTATAAGTTTAAATTGACGATTTTCGGCAATTTCTATCATAATCATTTCTATATCAAAACCTTTCCAATGTTTATCAAATTTTGTTTTTTGAAAAGCAACTGCTTGATCATAAAAATCAAAAATGATGTCTAAATCTTCAATCGTACTATTTTCTATTTTCATTAAAATAAATGTAAATAACTAAGTATAAAAAGACCTCCCTAAATCCCTCCAAAAGAGCAGGGCAGTTAAGTTCAGTAAAAACTAAATAAGATTGTTCGTGAGCAGGAGCTCCCGAAGTACAGTGACTCCAAAAAAGTACATATTTTTAGAACTTTACCAAACAAAAGCTACTAAAATAACATATTTTTGGGGTAACTGTACCGACCAAGCTCCTGCTTGGTCGCTGAAATAGTTACCTAAAATTAACACTTAACAGCCCTGCTCCAAAAGAGGGACTTCCCACCGGATTGTCAAACTTTTCGATAACATTTTAAAACAATAATTTAAAAAAATGTCTTGTATTCCCAAAATAATTTATTGAAAACGATGTCTTGAACCAAGAAAAAATCACCACAATTGCAATCTGCATAAAAACGTTCAATTTTGAGCGTTTGGCCATTATCGGTCATAATTTCGCCCGATTGATTTTTCTTAATAATACTATATAATTTTACTTTTCGCTCTGTCCCTTGTTTGTTGGTCATCGAAATAATCGTAAACGGTTTGCCGAATGCGCCTAAAGAATCGCGCTTAACATTCTGATTATCAATGGCTTCTGCGACGATGCTTTCAAAACCTTTCAAGTAGCTTTCTGGATAATTAGGCTTTTGAACTTTCGTAATTTTAGGAATATTGTCATAAAATGGCGACACTAAATACTGTCCATTTTCAAGATTTATCTTAAAAGATTTCGCTTTTTGTTCAGGATATTCGACCGAAACAGACTGTATATTGGTTTGAGGTTCAAAAAACACAGATTTATCGCGCCAATCTTGCTCGGCCATATAAAATCGAGCGCGCAAGCCGCCTTCCATGGTCGGAATCTCGCATACATACGGTTGCTCGCTGCCTTCCATGATCATGTGCGTACCGAGTTCATCGTTGGTCATGCCGCCAACGTACCAAGTTTTCATGAGTTTACCTTTAAGGTCATAAATCTCTACTTTTACACCGTCAGAAGCCAAATCTTTGATGATATTTGCACTCGCATTTTTAGATGGAATGTAACGCACACGTACTTTTTCGATGACTTCCAAGATGTTTTTGACCGAGTTTGGCTTCGCAATATGCTTGTCGTTGAGTGTCCAATATCGCTCGCCGCGAACTAAACTTAGTGTTTGATTTTTACGGTCTGCCAAAAAGATTCGGCCAATATTGGCAGTATTTTCTATCGCAAAATTTTTATCGTCGTCAACCAACGTCGTTTTGTCATTTTTGTGGGTTGTGTACCACCAAGTTCCGCCGCCAAGGACTACGAAAGCCGCCAATAAGATTAGTATATTTTTCATATTAAGTATTGCTTTATGCTCAAGTTTCACTTTGTCCCCAAGTTTCACTTGGGGTTATTAAAGTATAACCCTTTCAGGGTTTTTTGTTTTTTTATTAATGTAATGTATTGATTATTAACAATTTATAAAGTATTTGTAATTTTAATCTGCCTCTTCTTTGAAAGTCCCTCCTTCAGTAGGGATTAACTTCGTTGAGGGCTTCGCCGTTTAAGGAGGATCTATTTCGTATATTTCTTACGTCTCCAAAAAGTATAAGCAAAACCAAACAAAGCCAAGAATCCAAGTGGAAGCGCAATGTTTAGTGTTTTCCAAAATCCGCTTTCTTTATCGACGAGTGGTTTATTGAGCATACGTAGTTTTACGGTTCGTGTTCGAGCTTCTATGAGGCTATTGTCGTCCAACAGATATTCGATGTTGTTGAGCAAAAAGTTCTTGTTGTCGAAAGCTCGAAACATATATTTATTGTAACCCAAGGGTCGCGGTTGATTGTTTGATGGGTCAATTGTGCTGCTCGCAATGTCGCCATCGGAAACGATAAGCATCTTGGTTGGTTTACTTTTTTCTTGAAAAGTCAAACCGATGCTCGACATGCCAGCATTCATTTCCGATGATACACGATTTTCGTAGAGCGAAGGAAAAACGCCTTCCATCATAACAGCCAACGGGATATATTTTTTATTAAACTTCGATGGATCTGGCGGATAGCGTAAAATCTCGAAATTGACATTCACTGGCACAAATTGCTCGCGGCTATGATCCGAAGTACTCAGCACGATTGTTTTTTTCACGTTCGTTTTTGTCCGAATCGTATCTATGCTACTTGGAAACGTAAACCACACTTCGCCAAGGCTTTTTACGGTCGGATGTTGCGATTGTGGAATCGCAATGGGTTGATAGTACCAATCAAAATTTTGTAGCTGTGCAGCCTGGCCTTGCATACCAGTTCGCAAAGGAATTTTGGCACATTTTAAGTCCAATACTAAGT
>JAYUJV010000507.1:0-2082 GCA_043764975.1 Saprospirales bacterium | reverse complement strand
TTTTGATGAGCGATGCGCTCAAACTTTGGTATTTTGAACTCGATCCCGAAACTGGCAAAAAAACAACCGATAAACCTTGGTTTGCCAATGCCATTGCGACGACATTAAAAAAAGAATTAGAAAAAAAATTATACATCATGCCGAAAGGCGAAACCGAGATGCGCGTTGCACAAGCTGGCGATGTCGCTATTTTGTTCAAAAGCAATGCAGACTGTCAAGCGATGGCCGAAGCCTTGCACAAAGCTGGTTTGAAAGCAGCTATTGCTCGAAATGGCTTGCTCGATACGCAAGAAATCCGATTATTGATGGCTTGTTTGCGCTACGTGTTGTCGCCAGCCGATTCGCTTTCGATTGCCGAAATCATGGTGTTGGGTTCAAAAATTACGACGGCCGTTATGCTCGAAAGCCGCATGGAATACCTCCACGCCATCGGCGAACAATACGACCCGAACGAATGGGGCAAATCGGAAGACTTGATTATCAAGCAGTTAGATGAGTTACGTGCAAAAGTAATCGAATATTCTGGCTCAGTGACCTTGGATATGATTCTGGACGAATTGGATTTGCGCCGCACCATCATCAAGCTCGGTAATGCATCGCAACGGCTCGATAACGTCGAAAAACTACGTTTGCTCACGCGCCAATACGAAGATCGTTGTCATCGCTTGCGCTCGGCGGCTTCGCTTGGCGGTCTGATACTTTGGCTCGGCGAATTGCCAAGTCTGAAAACCGATATGCAAGCAAGTGGCGAAAGCATGGACGCTGTGCAAGTTATGACTTACCATAAAAGTAAAGGTCTGGAATGGCCAATTGTGATTTGTGGTAGCCTCGAAGCAGGTATAAAAGACAATGTCTGGAATCCAACTATGGTTTCAGAAGGCGATATAAATATAGATAACATACTGACAAACAGATGGTTACGATTTTGGGTAAATCCCTACGAAAAGCTATTGGGCGGCACTGAATTGGAGCGCCGCTTGTCGCAAAGCGAAGAACAACTCACGGCTACCAAAAACGCCATTGCGGAAGATGCTCGTGTGCTATATGTAGGCATTACGCGTGCGCGCGATTATCTGGTATTTCCTTTTCGACAGTCGAATGGTGCAACGGCTTGGCTCGATCGCACTTATACGCCGACCAAAATTGATACGCCAGCACTCGATGTGCATAGCAGCGAATCTGGCTGGTCATGGGACAATCATCATTTGAATTTTGACAATCAAAAAGTCATTTTTCCAAAAGATTTTCCGACGGTGGCGGCTGTGGATTCGGCTTATCCTTATTTTGAAGAAAGAAAAGGTGAGAAGCAATTTGCACCTTATTTTATAAAGGCCGATGATGAAAAAATAGAAGACCTTTTTCAGTTTCGCTTAGGCGCTGAATACAAGTATGCCAACTCGTTTCCGCGATATGACGACATGGATGTTAAAAGCGTGATGAAGCACATCGACTTGTTACAAATAGCTGATAATCAAGTATTTGACAACATAAAAAGATATGAAATGGCGCAACAATTGTTGCAAAATATGTTGCTCGACAATCCACAACATGACCTCAATGCAGCCTTACAAATCAGTGCCGATTTTTATCAATTTTTGACCGAATCGCTCGCAGCCGAACGCATAGAAACGCAAGTCCCTATCCGTCATTTTTTCGACGATCGCTGTTTTGAAACCACCATCGATTACCAAATCAGGTGTGCCGATGGCTCGCTCGCCATCATCCAAAATATGCAATATGAAGGCGATGACCGAGCAAAACGCGCCAAAACGATGCGCAATTGGGCATATTTTGTGAAGCAAAGTATCTTGGAAAAAACAAACGAACAGCAAGCGATACAGATTTATACCAATTTTTCTATTTCGGGCGCGTTGGTGGCATTGGAAATTGTTTGATAAGATTTTTTTTAATCGAAAGTCGAAAGTCGAGAATCGAAAGTTGCCAATCAAGAGGTAAAAAAAGTTTCTCACAGATTTCACAGATTAAGGAACGAAAGTTAAATAAAAGCGCATTCTTTGTGGGAAGAAAAACGCACACTTCTCAAAATAAAAGAGAGTGATTTTTGATTACTTTTCCAAAAGA
>JAYUJV010000506.1:0-5526 GCA_043764975.1 Saprospirales bacterium | reverse complement strand
ATGACGATAAATATCAAAACGTAGATGTGATTTATACAAAAGATGACCTCAAAAACACGATGGGCGAAGTGGTAAGTAACGCAGGTTTGACGCAAGTCAGAATTGCCGAAACCGAAAAATATCCACACGTGACGTTCTTTTTCTCTGGCGGTCGCGAAGAACCTTTTGAGGGCGAACGTCGTTTATTAGTCGCTTCGCCAAAGGTAGCCACTTATGATTTGCAACCCGAAATGAGTGCACTCGAAATCACGGCTGCCATCACGGCAGACATCGTTTCTAACGCACCAGATTTTATATGTCTCAACTTTGCCAATACCGATATGGTCGGTCACACAGGCGATTTTAAAGCCGCTATGATTGCCGCCGAAACAGTAGATAATTGTTTGAAAGAAGTATTAACTTGCGCATTATCAGCTGATTATGAAGCCATCGTGATTGCAGATCATGGTAATTCGGATTATATGATCAATGAAGATGGAACACCGAATACGGCGCATACCGTGAATCTTGTACCTTGTATATATGTGAGCAATCATCCAAAAGATAAGCAAATTAAAAGTGGTAAATTAGCAGATGTTGCACCAACGTTGTTGCAAATATTAGGCGTTGCGCCTTCGGCGGAAATGGATGGGGAAAGCCTTATTTAATTCTTAATCGAGAGTCGAAAATCGAAAGTCGAAAGTTTTTTTCGGAGAGTAGCGGAATTGAGAAGTGTTGTAAGCATGATGCGAAAGACGAAAGAAATGAGAGTCGAAAATCGAAAGTCGAAAGTCTTTACACGAACAGCAGCGGAGCTGCGAAATGTTGTAAGCATTAGGCGCAAGCCTAATGAAATCGAAATCAAGAGTTTTCCACACAAAGCAGCGGAGCTGCGAAAAGTTGTAAGCATTAGGCGCAAGCCTAATGACATTGATATAAAGATGAAGAAAAAAGATTTTATAGAAACCGTCATCATTGCGGTGCCGATTATCATTGGGCAGTTGAGTTCGATGTTGATGAATGTGACGGACAACATGATGGTGGGCAATTTTTGGGCGGACAGTTTGTCGGCGGCATCATTGGCGAACAGCGTATTTATCCTGATTGCGATATTGGCGTTGGGTGCGATGAATGTTGTACCGAGTTTGGTGTCCGAAGCAAGAGGCGCGGAAGACGAAGTGGCCTTGAAAGAACTATATCGTGCTACGATATGGTCGGGATTGATATGGGGCATTGGGATTGGCATCTTGGTTTTTGCTTCGAGTTATGCGTTACCCTATCTCGGACAACCAGCTGAAGACGTACTTTTAGCAACGTCATTCGTACAAGTTTTAGGATTGGCAACGCCATTTATGACCATTTTTTTAGCCTTAAAAGGCTTTTTTGATGGCATGGAAGACACAAAAGTGGGCATGGTCGTTTCGATAGTGGGTTTGGGCATCAATTTGTTTTTCAATTGGGTGTTTATATTCGGAAAATTAGGCTTTCCAGCCTTGGGATTTATTGGCTCGGCTTGGGCAACATTTTGTAGTCGATTATTGATGATGATAGCCATGATTATCCTCACTAGAGTGTTACCTATGACTCAGAAATATCGTTTTGGAACAGGATTTTGGTCGCCTTCGCTCAAAAAAATGCTAATCATGGGCGGCGCAATGGGTTTACAAATCTTTTTTGAAATCGCGGCGTTCTCGGGCGCAGCGATTATGATTGGTTGGTTAACGGGTCGAGAGGCGATTGTTGGCCGTTCGGCACATCAAATTGTAATCAATATGTGTAGCGTGACGTATATGGTCACATTGGGCGTATCGATTGCGGGTAGCATTAGAGTTGGCGAGGCGCTTGGTCGCAAAGATCCAGTTGGCATTAATGACGCTGGAAATGCCGCACTATATATAGGTATAGGATTTATGGCTTGTTGTGCAGTGTTGTTAGTGACATTTAGCCAGTATTTTGGAAGTTTGTATGGTAACTATAATGTTGATGTTCAAGCAGTTATCATTCGGATTAGTGTCATTGCGGCTGTTTTTCAGCTGTTCGATGGCGCACAATGTATCGCCGCAGGTTTGTTGCGCGGCATACAAGATGTGGTGTTTCCGACCATTATGACCTTTGCAACGTATTGGGTTTTATGGATTCCGTTGGCGTATTATTTGGGTTTCAATCTAAAAATGGGTGTGGACGGTATTTGGTGGGCCGATGTGATTGCTTTGGCGGTGGCAGCAATTGCGCTCAATTGGCGTTTTTCGATTCTGAAAAAAAGGTTGTTATCGAATTTTTAAAAATGATTTTGGAAATATTTTTAAAATATAAATAAGTGCTGAAAACTTCGGAGAACTCCGATTAGTGTAATTATTTTACTTGTAAAATAACATTCGTTTTCATTATTACTCTTGAAGTTAAATATTCGTGTATTCGTGGCTAAAAAATATTATACGAGATACTTTTAGCCACGAATACACGAACAAAAAAATACTAGATAAACAATGAAAACGAATAATTTTTATAAATAAAAAACACTAATCGTAGAGTAAAACCAAACTTAACGTACTATTTTCTACTTCTCCGAAGTTTTCAGTAATTGATAATGAATTGTTTATGAAATTAAAAAATGGTCAATCGTGATATGTTTACGACTGACCATTTTTATTGAAAATATTCAAAATTGCGAATCAAATATCAAAAGGTTATTTATCCAATTCTACCTTCAGATTTACCAATCCTTTCTGATAATCCTCTCCGATAACTTTATTCATATCCACAACCAATAGCATAATATTAGCAGGATATTGCATAGAACTCGCCAAGCTCCAAGTCACTTTTGTTTGCGTTTCTGAAACGGCAGTAGTTTTCATTTTCGCGGAAGCGAGACCATCAAAAGGTTTTACGAAATGCAGACCAAAATCCACCTCATTACCTTCCGAGATATTCGTGATGGTTTGCTCACCTTGCCCTACGGCATCATTTCCGTCCCAAGTATATTTGAAACCAACGGTGGCATCAGTGCCAGTGTAAGTCGTTTTCATGTTCGGATCCAAGCGCGCCCAAGGACTATAAGTGGCTTGGTTGCGTAGTTGTTTTATGTAATCAAAAACCACTTGTTTGGGTTTATTGATGACGATTTCGCGAGAAACGTTGTAGTCTTTTTTGACCAATAAGGCGACAAATAGAAAAAGGCCGATTACCGATAAAATACCAAAAAATATGAATCTTAATGCTTTCATGTGTTATGTTTTTATTGAAGTTGTTAAAAAAAGAAAATAAATGTAAAAATAATCAATTGAGTTTAGATTTAAAAATAAATAATGTAATAAAATATTTATGACTTTAAAGGGGTTCTACAAGAATTAAGATACCCAAATTTTAGGAAGTATTTTGAACCAAGACAAGGCACAAAAAAGGGTGCAGGGTTACGTACCGCTTTTTGTAATGCAGTATTGCGTCTAAAAACGAGTAAAATGGGTATGTTATTTTTTTGAATGACTTCTAAATGCCAAAATTTTAAAATAGAATTGTACGAAATAGTCTTGAAATTTTCGTAAATTTATATATAATTCATTTAATAGTAATCAAAAAATTATACAGAAATTATACAGAAATTATGCAATTCAGTATCTTTTTATTTCTCAACGTACTTATTTTTACAAAAATATTGTTTTGATTTTTTGATAAAAATGAATAATTCTATTTTAATATAAACAAATAAATGTATATGACAAAATTAAATATCAATTGCTGTTCATTTTTATAAATGTTATTTTTAAAAATTAATATACATTTAACGTATGATTTATATATTTGCATCGAAATCTGAATTAAAAATTAAACATAACCAACTTTTAAAATAAGTAAATGAATCCACTGAATAACTTACTTTCTTTTTTTGCGCCAAGAGATAAAAAATTCTTTGACCTTTTTGAAAAATCAGGTGCAAACTTAGTAGCGATTGCTGCTGAACTCAATAACTTGATGAACGACGATGGTTCGCATAGAACTGAACTCGTAAAGCGTATTCACGAACTCGAAAACGTAGGCGATACTTATACACACGACACTTTCGTAGAGTTGAGTTCAAACTTCATCACACCTTTTGATCGTGAAGATATTCATGCTTTGACTTCTGCGATTGACAACGTAGCTGACTATGTAGATGCGGTTGCAAAACGTGTAGAATTGTACCAACTCGAAGAAATAACTGAGCCAATGAAACAATTGGCAGAATTGGCTAGCAAAGCAATCTCGGAAGTAAATATTGCGCTTATAGAAATGCGTAACATGAAAAACGTGACGCGTATAAAAGAAGCATTGGTACGTATCAATAGTATCGAAAATCACTCGGATACCGTTTATAATTATGCGATTGCAGATTTGTTCAAAAACGAAAAAGATGCCATTCGTTTGCTCAAATATCGCGAGATATTGGAACACCTCGAAAACGTGTCCGATAAGTGCGAAGACGTAGCTGACGTGATTGAAACCATTATCATAAAGAACTCATAATCATAGTTTTAATTAAATTTTTAATTAAATTTTTACACATTAAAACTAAAAAAATATGTTAACTTTATTGTTTTTCACCATTGCTTTGGCCTTCATTTTTGACTTTATCAATGGTTTTCATGATGCTGCAAACTCTATTGCAACCATTGTTTCTACACGTGTTTTGACACCTTTTCAAGCGGTCATTTGGGCGGCTTTTTTCAATGTCGTCGCTTATTGGATATTCTCTTATTTTGGCACCAGTACGGGTGTTGCTAATACGGTAAAAAAAATCATAGCCGAAGATCAAATTACCTTAACAGTCATTAGTTCAGGTCTTTTGGCTGCTATATTCTGGAATTTATTGACATGGTGGTACGGTATTCCTTCATCATCATCACATACATTAATCGGCGGCGTTACAGGCGCAGCCATTGCACACGCAGGTTTTGATGTCGTGAATCAGCAGCTCATTCAGAAAACAATTATGTTTATCGTATTAGCGCCATTTATTGGTATGTTGTTGTCTTATATTTTTTCTATTATTTTGTTATGGATTTGTCGTAAAGGCAATCCACGGACATTAGATGGCTGGTTCAAAAAGCTACAACTAGTATCTTCCGCACTTTTTAGTATAGGTCATGGAGGTAACGATGCACAAAAAGTAATGGGCATTATCGCAGCGGCTTTGTTGGTTTATACCAATGCTCATCATGGCGAAGTTATTCCCGAATGGATGATTGTGGGCAAAGATTCAAAAGGCGACATCACGCATATTCCGTTTTGGGCAATTGGCGGTTGTTATGCAGCAATCGGGATTGGCACAATGTCGGGCGGTTGGAAAATCGTAAAGACAATGGGTTCAAAAATCACGAAAGTAACACCTTTTGAAGGCGTAGTAGCAGAAACAGCGGGCGCATTGACGTTATTTATGACTCAATATTTCAAAATTCCAGTGAGTACTACACATACCATTACAGGCTCAATCATCGGCGTTGGTTTGACAAAACGTGTATCAGCAGTACGTTGGGGCGTAACTATCAATCTACTTTGGGCTTGGATTTTGAC
>JAYUJV010000505.1:0-5539 GCA_043764975.1 Saprospirales bacterium | reverse complement strand
TGATGCACACAGGCGATAAATTCAAGTTATTTATCCCTTACAACTTAGCTTACGGCGAACGTGGTGCAGGTGGCGACATCGGACCTTACGCAGCGTTGGTTTTTGAAGTAGAATTAATCAAAATCAACTAATACAGTTCGTTATACATATAAAAAAGCCTTGATTGTCGTTTGATAATCAAGGCTTTTTTTGTTTAAATTTATCTTCTTAAACGTCGTCGAGGTTTTGAATCTTGACGATGTTAGAATAAAAAATTACTCATTTTCCCAAAAGCGATTTTCTGTTTTTTTGTTTTTTTCTATTCCAAAATTATCATCATCGTCTTGCCATTTTAAGTTTGGATTTTGGCGATGAAACGTAGCCGCTAAATCTTCTTCGGTTAGCTCATTTATATCCACTTTTTGAGGATTAATTAAAGGCTTTTTCTTCTTGATTTTTAATACATTTTTTTTAGTTTCAACATCTTTTTTCGGAATCAAATTTGGAGTACTTGAATTTTGATTTTCAATCACAATAACCTGATTATCAACATTTTCTGAGTTTTCAATTTCTTTCTTTTCTTTCACAACAAGTGTTTCCGAAGGCTTATTTTTTGCTAAAAAATGAAACAACACAAAGCCAATCAGACACGCAGCAGCAGCCGAAATCCAATACAATTGCGCGCTTGATTTGGGCTGCAAATGTGCTTGTAATTCCGCTTTTCGATTCGGCACATCAGGCAACGATTGCAACTTTATTTGCTCTATTCGAGCAATCAAAGTCACTTGCTGCTCGTATTCGAGTTGTGACATTTGGGACAACACAAGCGTTTTTCCCGAATCGGTCAATGACTCAAATGCGCGCCTGTTTTCGATAAATTGATGTACGTTTTCCATTATATTTCTTTGAAAATATGTAAATGCTTAGGTATTATTCGAGTAAGCAGTAAATTTGGAGCTTTTAGAATTTTCAGTTTCAATAAGCAATATACAATTGGCAAAAGGCACCGATTTTCGGCAAATTGCTTATTGTTTATTGCAAATTACACTGAACATAAAACAAAGTCTTTTAAATTCAACTCTTTTCGATGAATGGCTAAGTTGTTACGAAAATATTTAAAATATTTCTTTTAAAAAAGCCAATTCAGTTGCTAATTTTTTAGTGGCATAATGCAATCTTGATTTCACTGTACCTTCAGCGACGCTTTCAATATCTGCAATTTCTTTTACCGAAAGATCTTCAAAATAACGTAACACAAAACACGTGCGGTGCTTATCGTCTAAGTTCGCAATTGCCACTTGTAATTGCGCTTCATATAAGACAAAGTCCAAGTCCAAATCTATATTTTCTGAATATTCAATTATCTGATTGTCAATATCTTCTGTCGTTTTTTTATCTCGATAAGCGTTTTTACACATATTGTTTGCGAGCGTATATATCCAAGCGCGAAACACTTTTGAGGTATCAAAAGCCAAAGGTTTTTCGATGATTTTGAGGAACAAATCGTGTGTAAAATCACGCGCTGTATGTGTATTTTGCCACAACATTCGATAAAAAAAACGATACATCAACACATGGTAGCGATCATACAACACGCCAAAAGCACGACGGCTTCCCTTCGATACGTATTGCATCAACTCCTCATCGCTACAATGCTGATATGTGAATTTGAAAATCATTTTTTTTAATTTTTCGTGAGTCGTGAGAGAAATGGCTAAAACGCAATTTTTTTTCGTGAGTCGTGAGTATCATGATGGCCAATCGAGCGTTTGCCGTTTCGTTCTCACGACTCACGGCTCACGATTCTCACGACTTTCGATTCCCACGATTCCCATGAATATTATTCTGCCAATCGTTCCACCACTTCCATCAGTACTCGGAAGCCGATGGCTGGCGATGGCGTTGTGTATTTTTTTTGAGCCAAAATGGTGCATTGGCTTGGTTCGTCTTGCCAGCTTCCGCCTTTGGCGATGCCTTGCTCTTGCACCATTTCGGCCACATTGCCTACGATGCCGTATAAGCCAAATGCGTTTGGATAATACGCATCGGCTCGAACTGGAAAAAAGCCGCCGTCTTTGGATTCTGATTTTTGAGAAATTTTACATTCCGTACAGTTTTCGTTGTTGCAATCATAATTGCTCAAAAAACAACCTTTTTTGTTGCGCGAATCATCGCCCCACGGGTAAGCAAAACTAGGGTTGTTGCCGCCATGCGCTGCGTTTTTCCACTCGGCTTCGGTTGGCAATCGGAACGTGACTTTCTTAAATTTTTTCTTTTTCCAAGTATTGTTGTTATATAAATCCGTCAAAAATTTGCAATACTCAACTGCACCGATATATGGTAAATTTTGAACAGGACAATTACCGTTATTCGGATTGGCATTTGAATAGATTTCAGCATCGGTCAAAGTGCTGTATTTGCTTGGTAAAAGACTCCGCCAATTTGTTTTTTCTGATTTTACTTGCATCAGTAAATCGTAATTTTTGTCAGCTAAAAGTTGATTCAAAAAATCATTGTATTGCTCATTTGTGGTTTCCGTTTCCGCAACATAAATATTTTCGCTTACTTTTTTAAATGAGTTTTCGATGTTTCTAAAATTCCAATCGCCAGGTTTTTGCCTTTCTCTAAAGCCATCATTATTAATCATAAATAATTGACTACCAACAATATAAGGTGTATTGGCAAATAATAATTGGCTAAACAATAAAGCCACAATAAGTGTTATATATTTCATTTTATTAAAAAGTTAATGATTTTTAAATAAATTTTTGATGCGCATAAAAGGTAATACACGTCAAGTTACGAAACGTTCATTTTAATTTCAAATATTTTTTAAATATCTTTATTTGCTATAAAAATACTTAACTTAGCGTAAAATTATACATGATGAAATATAAGAGTATATATGTAGCTGCCACATCGCAGCACGTAGGCAAAACAACCTGTACTTTGGGCGTAGCTTCGGTGCTATCCAAGCAAGGGATTGACGTAGGTTATTGCAAACCTGTTGGTCAAAAATACGTGCCGTATCGCGATATATTCATTGATAAAGACGTGGTATTGTTCTCCGATTTGTTGGCGTTCGACCCTGTGCAAGCCTTGCATAGTCCTGTGATATTGGGTGCTGGCGCGACCACAAATTATCTGGATTCGCCGAGCTCGTTTCATTATCCCAAAAACATACTCAAAGCGGCGGCTTTGCTGGAGCAAAAACACGACCTCGTGATATATGAAGGCACTGGACACCCTGGCGTAGGCTCTGTCGTGGACCTCTCGAATGCAGATGTGGCGCGATTGCTTGGTGCTGGCGTGGTGATGATAGCTGAAGGCGGCATTGGTAGCACAATAGATGAATTGAGCATGAGTATAAATATGTTTCGGGCGCAAAACGTGCCGATTATTGGCGTGATACTCAATAAAGTGATTCCGTCGAAGCTCGAAAAAGTAAGGAAATATGTGTCACTTTGGTTGTCAAAAATGGATATTCCATTACTTGGTGTTCTGAGTTTTGACAAAACGATGGGCAATCCGACACTCTCCACTATCGTAGAAAGTGTGAATGGACAAGTGGTTCGTAACCAAAGTAAACTCAACAATAAAGTAGAAGGCATCATAGCGGGTTCGTTGATTACGGCAGAAGAATTTGAAGAAAAAGGCGACAATTTGCTCTTGGTTGTAGGCGCAAGTCGCTTAGATTTGGCCATTGCCGATACGATTGAAATTATGAAATCGAAGCAAATAAACAGCTCACCGTTTTCAGGCATCATCGCAACTGGCCTCGGAACGCAAAACGAAACGACCTTGGCTTATATCACAAAACACGAGATTCCGCTGATACATACCATGTTAGAAACCTACGGTGCAGTAGTCAGAATAGACCGAATAGAAGTAAAAATAAATCCCCAAACGCCTTGGAAAATAACAAAAGCAATACGAATGATTGAAAAAAATATTGATATGAATGATTTATTGATTGCTAAATAATATTTGGGAAACACTATGTTTTTTATCCATAAACATAATTATATTTTGTAGCAAAATTATTTTTATTTTTTTTATAAAAAACGCTTATTCAACAATAAAACATTAAAAAACAAGCAATTATGTATCATAAAAATACATTAAGTGTTAATAAATGATTAAAGTATAGCGATTAAAAAAACGTTAAGGAACTATTTTGGAATAACTATTGTAATATTGAATGTATCTCTTCCTTAATGAAATAATTGAAAAAGTCAAATTTATTTTACGAATATGAGCAACTTTTTGTGCTTTCATACGTATATATATAATATATAATCTCAAGTTAATCAATCATAAAGTTATGCGTCAATTAAAAATCACGAATAAGATTACCTCCCGCGAAAGTCTTGCATTGGACAAATACCTCAACGATATTGGCAAATTGCCGATGTTGTCGGCCGATGAAGAAGCAGTCCTTGCCCGTCGCATCCGCGATGGCGATGAAGCGGCGTTGGAGAAATTGACCCGTTCCAATTTGCGTTTTGTGGTTTCGGTATCTAAGCAATACCAAAATCAAGGCTTGAGTTTGAGTGACTTAATCAACGAAGGCAACGTAGGTCTGATGAAGGCTGCCCGCCGATTCGACGAAACCAAAGGTTTCAAATTCATCTCTTATGCGGTGTGGTGGATTCGTCAAGCAATCTTGCAAGCAATTGTGGAGCATAGCCGTATTGTGCGTTTACCACTGAACAAAGTAGGCTCTTACAACCGTGTGAATGAAGCATTTTTGGGATTCATCCAGACCAACGAACGTGAGCCAACGAACGAAGAACTTGCTGATTTATTGGACATTACACCTAAGGAAGTTTATAATATGTTGCGTGGTAACACACGCCACTTGTCTTTCGATGCGCCACTAACTGGCGAAGAAGGCGACGCAACTATGCTCGATATGCTTGCCGGCGATGACACAGCAAGCCCCGATTCAGCACTCATGGAAGCTTCGTTGCGCGATGAAGTCGCGCAAGGTTTGTCTATCCTTTCGCCCCGCGAAGTTGAAGTTTTGACAGCCTATTATGGTCTAAACGGTTATAAAGCATTGACGCTCGAAGAAATTGGCGAAATGTATAGCCTCACGCGTGAGCGTGTGCGCCAAATAAAAGAACGCTCGATTCGCCGTTTGCGCAAAGCATACAATAGTGAAGAATTGAAAGCGTATTTGGGGTAGTCTAGCCCCATCCCGACCTTCCCCAAAAGGGAAGGAGTAAAAAGGAGAGGTAAATATATATCAAAAAGCTGTTTAGTGACGTTGTCGCTAAACAGCTTTTTTGGGCAGTCAAAATAAATATTACAAGGCTATTTCAAAATAATACTCAAAATATGCAAAGGTATTTTTAGACGAAAAGAAAAAGTTTTTATTAATTTGAAAACTTCATTTTTTTGAGTAACTTTGTATAAAATATACATCAATGGAAGCGATAGCAACACCCATTCGGAAGCGAATAAGTAAGCAAATAACAACTAAAAAAGTACCAGATTATTTGGTAAAAGACGAGATAGACGGCGTTCGTTTCTATTATCGTGACTACAAACTTGT
>JAYUJV010000504.1:0-5541 GCA_043764975.1 Saprospirales bacterium | reverse complement strand
CTGCACGTTGAGCGATACGGGCGTTTTTCGATACTTTCTTAGCCATGGTATTACTATATTAAAAGGCTTTAAAATTGTTTTTACTTAATTTCGCGGTGAACAGTCACTTTGCGAAGAATTGGATTGTATTTTTTTAATTCGATACGATCCGGAGAATTTTTACGATTCTTTTCAGTGATATAGCGAGATGTTCCCGATTGACCACTAGTTTTGTGCTCAGTACACTCAAGGATTACTTGAATGCGATTGCCTTTACTTTTCTTTGCCATTTTATGGAAAAAATTTTAGAGATTTATCAAACAAGTGAATTCTTAAATTGTAACGCCGTGTTGAACACCAGCTTTATCCAATTTCTTTAAGTAAGCCAAAAGACCTAATTTATTGATTGTGCGGATAGCAGCACATGAAATACGTAAAGTTACCCAAGTTCCTGTTTCAGGAACGAAAAAACGCTTTTTTTGTAGATTTGGTAAAAAGCGGCGACGAGTCTTACGATTAGAGTGAGAAACGTTGTTACCTGCTACTGGTCTTTTACCTGTCAATGTACAAACTTTAGACATGACGAAATGTTTAGCTTGTTAAAAAATATTGTTGCAATTTTGTACTTACGAACCCAAAACGAGAAAATTGCAATCTTTGTTCAGCCGTAAGTATAAATTATTTCTAATTTGTGATCGTGTGAGGATTCGAACCTCAAACCTCCTCATCCGTAGTGAGGTGCTCTATCCAATTGAGCTACACAACCAATATTTAAGTATTTTTGGTGTGATTTATAACACTTATTTACTTAACGGCTGCAAAGATACACGCCTTATTTTTATTCTACAAGTATTTTTTAATAAAATTTATAGATTTTTTTTTATTTATTTATAACTTATTGATTCACAAACAGTTTTTGCGTCACAAATTTAGTATTTGCTCCTTTTATGGACACAAGATACAAACCTTTTGCATATTGTTCAGTACTTATGGTTATTATTTGTTGACCAAATGGTTGCGAATTAAATTTAGATTGATACACGACTTGCCCAAGCGTATTCGCGACCTGCAAATCGTAGCTTTCCGAATCGGGTGTAGTATATAATATGTTGCAAATATTTTGTGCTGGATTCGGGAACAACGTCAAACCCAAGTTCGAGCCTTTGTTGCCGAATTGGTTGCGTAACAACACATAAGAGCCGCCTACATCGAGTCGGCCGCCAGTTACACTTTTGCCAGCCATGGTAGCGATGGGTTTTGCGCCATCAAGGATTACCTTCTTCATCAATTTGGTATATGCCAATGGATCTGATTTTATGCTGCTGCATATTTTATCCGATTTTAGGCTATACAAAAGTCCAATCGCGCCAGCTACGTGCGGTGACGCATAAGATGTGCCGCCAGTTGCACCCACGCCAGCATATTTACTACTCAATGATGTGGTCCAGAAATCGCCGCCGCCTGGTGCCGCTAAATCTATGGTTTTAGGGCCGAAACCTGCGCCTGGCAATTTTGTATCGGTCTTGTCCGAGTTCGTAACCGTTATCAAGAATGGACTAGTACACGCCGATGGCACGTCACCGTCCACGTCTATGTTTGAATTTCCGCTGTTGGTTGTTGCTGCGACGCTGATTACGGATTCTGCGCCGAGTTTGTCATACACTTCACACCATATTATATGGTCTTCGGGTTGCGCGTTGTCTATACCCAACGATGTGTTGGTCACGACCACATAAGCACCACTTTTCCCTTTTGATGTGTTGTATAACTGCCTCATTTTCAGCACATAAGCATAACCACCCAATATTTCGTCTTCGTATTGCATACCGCTTACGAGTAGCATTTTTACACGTTGGTTTACGCCAGTGACACCAGTTGTGTTGTTGCCTTTTGCACCTACGATTCCTGCTACGATTGTGCCGTGTATATTGGCGAACTGCGTTCCGTTTTTGGCTTTTACATTCCAACCGTTCACATCGTCGATATAGCCATTGCCGTCATCGTCTTTGTTGTTGCCAGCTATTTCTTTTCTATTGATGAAAATATTCGACACGAGGTCTTCGTGTTTCATGTCATAACCCGATATTTCGAGGATTGCGACCACAACCGTATCGCCACAAGCTGATGTGCCGCCAGTTGTCGTTTTCCAAACTTCGGGCGCATTTATGAGGGGCATATTCCATTGTTTGGTTGCATAAAAAGCATCGTTTGGTACGTCATCGCTACGGTCTTTGAGCTTGTGGTTGAGCGTAACGAGTTGCACTTCGTTTTGCTTTCGCAAATCTTGCAACATGGCTTGCTCGTTCGCCAACGTCACGTCTTCGTATTGCAACACATAATACTGAAATTCAGGAATTGTGTTTGCAATCGTCAAATCCGAACGCATTGATTGCCAACGACTTATGACTTGATTTGCATCGACATCATCTCTGAATTTTATGATAAATTGACCGATTTTGTGGTCAGGCAATTCGATGTTTTGCGCTTTCGCTAAATGACTAAACGCGAAGATGATAAAAAGGAAAATATATTTCATGGTGTGTATGATAATATTGAATAATAACAATAAATGAACGTTAAAAACGAATACGAGAAACTCAACCCTTCAAGGGTAAATTTGACAAAAAGACGTAAAAAAGTAAATTTTTTCAAGATTTTGTACGGAAAGCCTTGAAGGGTTTTACTAAAAAAAACCAACACAACATACTGACTATCAATATATTATTTTAATTTCTTTAATTATTTTAATTTCCTTAATTAGTTTTAGAGCGCATTTCGCGTCGGCCGCCAAAACTTTTCATCATGGCAGTTTGTGCTTTACGAAAATCGGCTTCGCTGGTTGGCGTACCGCCTTTTGGTGCTTCGAGGTCTTCTGACTTTGGTGTGACAAAATCAATTTTTTGCACCACATAAGTCATCTCGCCATCGTTGATGGATATTTCCAAAATCATGCCCGGTAAGCCGCCGAAAGATTCGGGGCCAATTGAGTACGGAATTGCGGTTGTGAACCAAGCCTCAATGCTGCGTTTGCGGCCAGTTGTGTCTTCAAAAGTCGCTTTCATGCAAGGCAATTTTTGTATCATTTTGGTTTCATCGGTTAGTTTCCAAGCAGTCGTTTTCATATCGCCCTCGATTCGGTATTTTTTTTCCATGAGGTCGCGCACTTCTATGCGTTTTTTATTTTTTAGGTCATAATATATTTGTGCTTTTCCTCTCCGAAAATTTGAGCGCCCGCCGCCACTTTCGCCTTCTTCGTCTTCTTTTTCTACTTCTTTATACATCGAAACATCGCTCGTGAACGCGAGTTGAAAATCAGACGTTTTGAACTCAGGAATCATGGCCTTGAAACTCTCTTGCTCTTTGCCAAGGTTTTTATGCAAATTTAATTTTTGTTGAAAATAAACCGTGCCTTCTTTTTTTTGAGCGAAAGCGAACGTCGTTATAAACGTAAAGAATAGGAATAGGTTTTTCATTTTTTTATTTTAAATGATGTATGTCAAAATTGTCAGTTAGTCTTTTTTGTCAGTTAGTCCTTGAAAAGCAAACTTTAAAACGACTTATTGCTTATATTTTTTGTAAAAATACTTATTTATAAACTAAATTGATTTTGGTTTTCGGATTTGTGATTTTAGAAATAAGCATTCATACCCTTTTTTATTCAAAACAAATGTTACTTATTTTAACACGAACGGCGAAGCCCTCAACGAAGTTAATTTTCACTCAATTTAACGAACGGCGAAGCCCTCAACGAAGTTAATTACACGAATCGTAGATAAATAATTTCACTAATTTTGAAACTTACGTTTCAATCCGTAATGCACAATTTTTAGTAAAAAGTTTAAAACATTATCTACTGCAGCATATATACCGAAAACTACTTTCACTTGTTTATATAAACTAAATTGTCTTGTTTTTATTATGTCAATGCTATTTTTTAATAGCTAAATTTGCTTACTGTTTTACGAACGTTTGCGTCCGCACAACATCATCTATTTTGAACACTATATTATATGTACCAATTGGCAATTGTTCGATATTGAATATATTGTTGTATTTGTGATTTACAATCAATTGATTTTCAAGTGTTTGTACAATTTTTCCATCTATCGAAATCAATTGTATCATTACTTTGCTTGGTTTTTCGAGTTCCATTTCAATATTCAAAACGCTACTACTCGGATTCGGAAATACCGAATAGCTGATTTTGTTTTCCGCACTCACGAGTTGTGTTCCTGTTGTGGCTGTTTTATTTATGGTCCAAACTACGGTATTGAAATGCAGTGTTGTGTGCTTATCGACCCTCAAAAGTGTCGTGGTATCAACGACAGTCACGGCCAATGTATGGCTACCATTTGTGAGCGTATTTTGATCTAAAGTAAAACTTTCAGCTTTATTTTTAGTAATAATATTATCTAATTTCCATTCAATATTCAAAGTATTGGGCGTAGGTTTTGTCAATTCGGTTAGCTTAAAATCAATCAATTGATTCGCTGAATTTATGCTGTTCGCACTTGGTTCATAACTTACGATTGGCTTCGTGAGTGAATGTATTTTTTCGACAATTCCTTCTTGGCAAACGCTACAAAACTCCTTGTTGAGCGATTGCATTTTACATTTTTCATGCGGTTTGTGCCATTCTGCTTCGGCTGTTCCGCAACAATGATTGTACACACCTACTTCTTTGTAGCCAATCCAATTTTTCCATCGTACTAGATTTTTATCCGTTTCTTTGGTCATATTTATAGCTTCTTGTGCGTAATTGAAGCCTGCAAAATATTCATCGGCGAGCTTAGCAAATGAATGACCCAATTCGTGGGCTACTACTTCATTGCTACTTCCATCGTTGGTAGCGGTAGCGATAGTGCCACCACTACCACCATAATCGGGTGAATTGGCTAACAGAATTGCTTGGTCGTAGAGCGGAAAATTAAAGGCCAATACTTTTGAAACCAAACTCATGTTACCTGGCACCACCAATCTATGTATGCCAAACGAATCGAAAGATGTTCCAAATTAATTGTCTGGATTAGAAACAGTAGATGAATTTGAACATTCGCTTGATGTCTTTGGATGTTTCACACCCGATTCTAACGAGATGACTTCGATGGTGAAAACATTAAAATAATTGACATAATTAGACCATGGCGCTTGTTTAAAAAGGTAATCAATTAGTTTTTTCGCATCTGCATTAAACTTGATTTGCTCCGAAGCAGTATATCCATCGCCCAAAATGACGATGTTGATGTGTTTGTTAGTATTGCCTTTATATTGCAACGTATCGGTTTTGAATATTTGCGAAAACGCCTGATTTAGGAATACGAAAAGACAAAAAACAAGCAAGTTAATTTTTTTCATTTCTAAATTTTTAATATTGATAATACAATTGGTTTATTGTTTTTGAAAGCCTCTGATATGATTATTTTATTTGAATCATGATCAAGTAATTGTAATCTGATAAAAAATTCGGCTTCGTTGAGCTTCACTTGTTTTGATTTCAATTAAGACGTCGTCTTCATCACATCAAGCTACGGCCTTGGTGAAACGGTGGTGCAGGGCGCCGTG
>JAYUJV010000503.1:0-5545 GCA_043764975.1 Saprospirales bacterium | reverse complement strand
GCAATCTGCAAATGCGCTGCACTTGGCGTGAGTCCACCAAGTTCTAATCCGCTACAAAATTCGATACGTTGTGCGCCACCAGCTTGCGCCGTCATAGCCGATTGAAGCGATTGCGCGCAGACTTCTAAAACCATTTAAAAGGGAATTAAGAAAATTAAAGAAAATTAAGAAAATTAAAGAAATTAAAAAACATCCTGACAATCAACCAATTGTAATCTTACAAGCGTATAAATTTTAATTTTTTTTAGACTAACCGACAAAATGACTAACTGACACTATTGACTTATTTTCGTACCTTGTACTTTGAAATATTATCCACCAATCAACGGTGTGAGTTTTACAAAACTGAGTGTTGTGTCGTCGCCGATGTACAGGGTGTCGTGCAGATTTTCGATTTGACGATTATCGACGAGCATAAAAAAGCCATTTTGTTGAAAAGATTTTAAGGCAATATACACTTGTTTTTCGGCATCTATTTGCTTTTTTTCACGCATTTTGTAGCCATTGAGTGTACGCTCAGCTTCGCTTGGCGCTACGAGGCCGTTGTAATATTCATAGCTGCCAGCATTGTATTTATTCACTTCGGTTTCCACTCGCAGGCGAATCAATTCTTCTACCGTCATGGTTTCGGATTCGACTTGTAATGATATTTGGTTCAAAATTTTGCCAACTGCCGATTCGTCATTTATAGTTATTGTCATCGTATGTTTATTTTGTAACTCCTTAGCCATTCATCGAATAAACTGAAAAATACAAGACTTTGTTCAAGATTCAGTACAATTTGCAATAGACAATAAGCAAAATTTACCTATTGTTTATTGCTTATTGCAATGAATAATACCTAAAGCTTCAATTCCACTGTCTTCTTAACTCATGCCTAAATTGTTACATTATTTTATAAATTATTTTTTTTTCGTTCAAATATTTTATTATCAACTTTACCAATCGTTCCGAAGTACCCGAAGTGCCTAAAAGCGAACGTAAATTAGCATAATTTGTTTTTATCTCGCTCGGATTTTTTAATAAATTGCTCAAATAAAAGCTGATATTGGCGCGTGTGCAATCGCCTTGAATCAACTCCGTCACGATGGCTTTATCGGCAATAAGGTTCGGCAAGGAAATATATTTTAGTTTCACGAGCTGTTTGGCGATGGCATACGAAATGGCGCTACCTTTATAGACCACCACTTGCGGCACATCGAACAAAGCCGTTTCAAGCGTCGCCGTACCTGAGGTCACGATAGCGGCATCGGCATGAGCCAACAGTTGATACGTTTGGTTGCGTACCATGACCACATTTTTGACCTTTTGCATAAACGGCGCATAAACCGAATCCGACATAGACGGCGCGCCAGCAATCACGAATTGGTACGCTTCAAAATCTGGGATAACCTCCAGCATGAGGGACAATATTTTATGGATTTCTTGTTTTCGGCTGCCAGGTAGTAAGGCAATAATCGGGCGCTCTTGTAAGTTGTTTTGAGTTAAAAAATTGTCCTCTTTTTTAAAATTCGCCACCGCATCTAAGAGTGGATGACCAACAAAATCAACTTCAAAATCGTGTTTTTTATAAAAATCTTTTTCAAAAGGCAGTATGACAAACATCTTATCTACTACTTTTTTAATCAACTCTACTCGGCGTTCTTTCCAAGCCCATATTTGTGGCGAAATGTAATAAAACACTCCAATCCCTTGTACTTTTGCCCAAGTCGCAATTCTGAGATTGAAGCCTGGATAGTCAATCAAAATCAACACATCTGGCTGGTAATCAAGTATGTCTGCTTTGCAAACTCGAATGTTGCGTAAGATAGTCGGCAAATTTTTAACGACTTCTATGAACCCCATAAACGCCAGCTCTCGATAGTGTTTGGCGAGTGTGCAGCCAGCAGTTTGCATCAAATCGCCACCCCAAGCGCGGACATCAGCCGAGGGGTTTTCTTTGCGTAATGCCTTTATGAGATTTGAGCCATGCAAATCTCCCGATGCTTCGCCAGCGATGATGTAGTAGCGCATGGTTTTCTTTTCACTGAGTTTCACTCGTTGTGTCCACGAGTTGTACTCGTTATATCCCGAGTTGCACTCGGGGTTATTAATGTTTTACCACTTCGTGGTAATGGGTTTGTACTGTGTTTTTTACGAGTTACACTCGTTGTGTCCACGAGTTGCACTCGGAGTTATTAATGTTTTACCACTTCGTGGTAATGAGTTTTGTACTGCTGCAAATATATAAACTATTTATTTATTATTTAAAAAATGTGTAAAAAAATATTTTTAAATAAAGCGTAAAAACTTATACATCATCAAAGTTTTTAAGTAACATATACTATTTTAGTTTCTGTAAAAAAAAGAGCAAACACAATAGCTTATATTGCAATAGACTTAGACTTACTATGTCTTCAAGACATAGTAAGTCTTGAACTAATTTACACTTTTTTTCACAGAAACCTATTTTATGTAAAAGTTTGCTGCTACGATGGCAATTCCCTCCTTTTTACTCCTTCCCCTTTGGGGAAGGTTGGGATGGGGCTTGGTTAGGGAGGTCAAAAAAAACCTCGCCAAGCGTAAGCCTGACGAGGTTTTGTATATTGTATTTCTAATTTCTTTTTAGAAAAAATGGATTAGAATCTTACGTTTAATTGAGCATTTACGATAGTACCCAATTGTGAAAATTGAGAACCATTATAACCCAAAATATCATAACGACCAGAGAAACCTAAGAAACCTCTCAATAAAGATTTTTGAGCAGGATCGTTTAAGATAGCATTTGCTCTTTTTGCAGATGCTGTTTTGTCAGTTACTGACTCTGCTGCCGAAGCAACTAAATCCCATTTAGGCAATACGTTCAATAAGTTATTTACGCATAGTGTAAATGTTGTTTTGTCAGTGATTCTATAACCAATGCTCAAGTCTGTAACGACAGCTGGCTTAAATACTGCTTTGATGTCTAACATAGCATCGCCACCATTATCCAAATCACGGAAAGTAGTTGGGCCAAATACAGTATTCGTTAGATTAACATTAAATTTCTTGATGTTGTAATCTAAGCCTAAGATTGCTTTGTAACGAGGACGGCTTTCAGTTAACAATGACTTGATTTGCTCGTTCAAGATACTTGAACCTGCTTTACTAATAGCTTCTGGATCTTTTGGAGAACCAATGATTTTGTTAGAAAGTACATAGTTACCTGCAAGGCTTACACCTAACTTACCAGAACCAACTTCTAAGTTTCTTTGATTCAAGACGAAATCCAACCCTTGAGTTGTCGTTTCTATACCATTGATAAAGAATTGAATAGATCTAACACCATTTGAAGCAAGGATTTGACCTAAAGTTGAAGTTGGATCACCCGAAGAAATAGAAGAACTATATACGATACGGTCTTTTACATTGATATTGTAATAATCCAACGTAACACTCAAGTTTTTAGTAGGATTTAAACCTACGCCCAAAGCAATATTTGTAGATTTTTCTGGACGAAGGGTAGGAATACCTAATTGTTTTGCTTGCTTGCTACCGTTGTTGAACAAACCTGAAGTTGTAATTACACCACCTGCAAACGATGCTTGTATAGATTGTGCATAGATTTGGTGTAACGTTGGCGCACGGAAACCAGTAGAAACTGAACCTCTAATTACTACTTTATCTTCAGCTAATTTGTAACGAGAAGATACTTTATATACGTTTGCATTGCCAAAATCAGAATATTTTTCGGCACGTGCTGTTGCATTTATCAAGAAATCTTTAGTGATGTCGTAGTTTATATCTACATAAGCACCAATGTTAGAACGAGAGTTAGTCGTTGCATTGATACTATTGATACCAGGGAAAGAGTTTGACCCTTGCTTTACGAAAGAAGCAGTATCACCAGCAATGATTTTGTAGGTTTCTGTACGTGCTTCTGCACCAAATGCGATACCTAACTTGTCCGTTACAGCTTTAGAAACATCTAAGTTACCTACTAAGTGGCTAAAGTTGAATCCGCCTGGCTTAAATGAAGTTGGACTTGCTTTACCCAATGAACGGTTTACCGTATTGTTTACGGTGTAAAGTTGAGAGTTGCCACCAGTTGTCAAACTTACATCAGTTTTCCAACCATTGATTTCATCTTTTGCACCGATTGTAGCATTGTAATCTACCAAATCGCCTTCAAATGTAGGCATATAACCGATATAACCTTTATACAAGTCTTTTCCATCTTCAGCAAAAGCCAATGTAGAAGCATCAGTGATGTAGTTTTTACCACCATTGTCCGTTGCATTGTGCAACAAACCACGATCTTGTCTCCAATATGGTGTACGGAAGTTCGCGTTAGAAATTGCTTTTTTAGTTACGATAGCACCATTCGCATAAAGTAAACCTTTAGCACCAAAATTTACGCCACCATTCATTAAGAAATTAGCAGCAGTTACTTCGGCAGTACCGTTGATGTTATTACCTGTTGGGTAATCTTTCAAGTATCTTTTGATAAGATCATCTTGTGCGCCACCTTTACCATCGCCAAAGGTAGCAATCTCGGTTGGCACATCAATAGTACCAGAACGAACAGCATTGCCTTGTTGGTTTAGGCCAATCGTGTAGTTAATATAGCCTTTATCTGAGCTATGACCACTGTTCAATGAAATACCAAAAGTCTTGCCGTCACCTTTAGAGGTAATACCAGACGTAACGTTTACTGAACTAAACTCATACTTGCTTTTCAAGATAACGTTCATAACACCTGCAATGGCATCAGAACCATATTGAGCAGATGCACCGTCACGTAAGATTTCTACACGCTCAATAGCTTCTTGTGGGATAGCTGATAAATCAACACCCGTTTCGCCACGACCTGGAGAAAACTGTACATACAACAATGAAGATAAGTTTTTACGCTTACCGTTGATCAAAATCAACGTACGGCTTGGGCCCATGTTACGAATTTCGTAAGGGTCTAACAATGTAGTTGCATCATTTACAGGTGTATTTACTGTATTGAATGACGGCACACGATATTGCAAAGCTTTATCGAATGTGTTTTGACCGGTAGAGCGTAAATCTCTAGCTGATAAAATATCAACTGGGATAGCTGCGTCAGTTACGGTACGTTGTGTGTTACGGCTACCAACCGAAACCACTACTTCGCCAATTGAGCTACCGCCTACCATCGCTACATCTAATATACCAGAGGCTGGCACAGCAACTTCTTGACTTGTGTATCCGATATACGAAAACACCAAAGTAGTCGCACCCGCAGGTACTCTTACCGAAAATTTTCCATCTACATCAGATTGAGCGCCCATAGAAGTGCCTTTTACTGATATATTTACACCTGGAAGTGGAGAACCTGCGTCAGTCACAGTTCCTGTTACAAGTTTTTGAGCCATAGCTACTGTACAAAGTAACAGCATGACTACTAAAGGTAATAGTTTCTTCATCTTGAAAACTAGTTTAAATTTAATAATAGAACTTTAAAAAAATGTGTTGTTTATAAATAAGAATAACCTAATATTAAGGCTATTTTAACGCAATGATAACACATTATTTTTTAATACCAATAAGTTTTTTT
>JAYUJV010000502.1:0-2093 GCA_043764975.1 Saprospirales bacterium | reverse complement strand
AATTGACAATTTTGACTTATTTCTTTTCACATTAAAAATAAAACGTATATTTGCCATGGCAAAAATGATAAAAAAAAGCGACCTCGATTCTAAGATTTGCGTTACCTGCAAACGACCATTTTCTTGGCGCAAAAAATGGGAAAAAGTTTGGCACGAAGTCAAATATTGTAGCGATAAATGTAGAATGAACGCGCCAAAGCAAAATTAATAAAACATTATAAATGAAACGATTACATATTTTTTTAGTAGTCATAAATGTATTTTTAAGCACTTTTTTAGTTGCACAAAAACCAATCAATGTCGGTAACCATGCTTATGCAGTTTACTTACTGAAAGGCGAAAAAAATATCTTGATTGATGCAGGTTTGCCAGGTATGGACGGCGAAATAGAGCAGAATCTGAAAAAAAACAATGTTCAGCCAAGCGAGATTTCGTTTATTATCTTGACGCATGGACATTACGATCATGTAGGTTGTGCGGCGAGTTTCAAGCAAAAATATGGTACGCAAATCATCGTTGGCGAAGGCGATGAAACGAAATGTACAACTGGCAAAACTGGTAATTATCGGATCACTTCGCCTCAAAAATGGTTGGTAAAACAAGTGCTGAAACATGGAAAAATACCAACTATGTTCGAGCCGACCACAACGCTCAAAAAATTTGAAATCCTCGACCTTGCCGAATATGGCATCAATGCCAATGTAAAAGTGATGGGTGGCCACACCGACGGTAGTTTGGTCGTGATGGCACACGATAAATCATGGTGTTTGGTTGGCGATTTGCTGCGCGGCAGCGTCGTGCCGTTGTTTCATTGGATGCCCAAAATTCACTTTTTTGCCGAAAATCCAAGCGAAAACTGGCGCATCATTCGCACTTTATTGGACGAAGGTTATCAAAAATTTTATCCTGCACATTTTGGGCCAATCACTGCAAAACGTGTTCGGAAGAAGTTTTATGCGATGCGCTAGTGCTACGTGCTGCCAATTGGTAATTGGGCGTAATAAAGTGCAGCCAATTGGTAATTGGCTGATTTAACGTTAAGTGCGGCCAATTGGTAATTGGGCGTAATACGTTTGAAAATTTTGCTTTACGCGCCACGTTCAATTACCAATTGAACCCACATCCACGCTACATACTTCTCAAATAATCCACAATCCCATCGGCTGGCTTCGATTGCTTGGCAAGATTACATTTCCAAAACTCACGTTGCGAACCTTTGAAGCTCCATTTTTGCTGTTCCAAAGGCCGTTTTTCTAAATCAGCCACCAAACTTGGTTTATCTATCCATGCTACAAAATACGTTGCTTCGGCATATTTTTCCAAGCGCAATTGCTTGTATATCAATGCGTTATCTTTCAAATCCAATATAAGCGTTTCGAGCCATTTATCTCTTTTTTGACGATAAAAATTGTAATAAATTTGTATATGCACATCGCCTTTGATGTCAGCAATTTGTTGCGCGCCACGCCGAATGAGCTTGATGTCGCAATGCTGCATCGCATCGCCGATGGTCGCATATTTATCAGGCAAGAGCGAAGTTTTGACTTCGATGTTGATTTTTTTATTGGCTGCTTGATACAAAAAATCAATGTCTATTTGCTCGCCATCCACCATAGTATTACTCGATTCAAATTCGATACCTAGCGCTGAAAACCATCTTTTGAGCGCAAGCTCGCCTATATAACCACGTATTTTGCAATCCAATTGCACCGCAATTGGTCGCGCGCGTAGGTTATCCAAAAAACGTTCAGTCAAGGCTTTTTGCAACGCCTTTTCGATGTCTTCGGTCGTGACGATTAGTTTTTTAACTTGATTGGGCGATACAGGCATTCTATTTCAAATTAAAGAAATTAAAGTAATTAAAAAAATGAAAAAAATAATCATTTAAACGATTACAAAGTTTTCTGTAGTTACGAATTTATTCGTGATGAACTAAGTCTTAAAATTTGCTTCAAATATAGAGATTTTTTAACACGAATTTCACTCTAATTAACAAATTTCACAAATCGTAGATAAAAAAAACAAATTTCACAAATTATTCAAACTAAAGTTTCAATTTTTCGTGCAGTAATTTTTTTATACATTTATCCGTG
>JAYUJV010000501.1:0-5553 GCA_043764975.1 Saprospirales bacterium | reverse complement strand
GTTTTCCGCTTCTTCCGACTTCATTTTGCAAAAACTCGAATTTCTACAAGGCACAGCCCGAAACGTACTAATTTAGAATAAAATGAATTACTTATTTTCCTGTTAAAAAAATGTTGTGCGTAACATGAGTTAACGTCTAATTTCGCTTGTCTTTTCCCCAAGCCAATTTTTCTTGAATGGTGTATAAGAAACTTTTGCCTTGTATTTGTAGTATTTTGACCGTAAAGTCGCATTTGCGAACAGCAATTTGATATTCAGCATTGATGGTTTCAAAACGAGAATCGAGCGTGCAAAGAAAATTGTCCGCGCGGCCTTCTATCTCGAATGAAATAATGGACGAATCCGAAACCACAATTGGGCGCATATTGAGATTGTGCGGGGCAACGGGCGTAATCACGAAATTGGCAGAATCTGGAAAAATAATCGGCCCACCGCAACTCAACGAATAACCAGTAGAGCCAGTCGGCGTGGCCACAATAATGCCATCGGCCCAATAGGTGTTCAAGTATGCACCATTCACGAAAGCCTTGATCGAAATCATAGACGAAGTATCGCGCTTGAGTAGCGTGAGGTCATTGAGAGCAAAAGGTATATCGCCGAACATCGGCAAATTGCTTTCGAGATATAGTAGCGTTCGATTTTCTATGGTATAGTCGCCTTTCATCAAGGCTTGAATCGAATCTCTGATGTATGTTTTTTCGATGCTCGCCAAAAAGCCCAATCGACCGAGGTTGATGCCCATAATCGGAACGTTGGTTTCTCGGATATGCGTCACGGCTTGCAAAATTGTTCCATCGCCACCAAGCGTAATTACGACATCGAACTGCTGCGTTTTGAAATCCAGATAACCGCCAAAAAGCGCCACATTTTTCCCAAACGTAAGGCCAGCTGCTACTAATTGCTCATGATATGGCGCATAAACATAACTGTAACAACCTTCTTCATGCAGCGTATCGAACAATTGCTGTACAAACGGTATATCTTTTTCTTTCAGGATAGTACTAAATATTACAACACGCATATTGATTGTTTTGTGAATTTCTTTAATTGGCTTCGTACTTTATTGGACGCTTTATTTGGCAATCGCTATGGTCGCCACACTTATTTTTACATTCGGAATAGTTAGCAAAGGCAACACGCAAGCCTCGATAGTAGCTCCAGTGGTCATGACATCGTCCACCAGAAGTATGTGTTTGCCTTCGAGTTTGGCCAAAGGATTTAGTTCGTACATATCTTGGGTATTGTCGGCACGTTCCATTCTGTTTTTTCGAGTTTGGCTTTCGTTGAGTTCTACTTTTATGAGGCCATCTTTTAGCATAGGTTTTTTCATAGCGTCAGCCAAGCCTTCGCCAAATTTTATACTTTGATTGTAACCGCGTTTATGCTCTTTTCGAGGATGCAGCGGTACTGGCACAATCACGTCTATATCATGATAAATGGGCGAATCGATAAGTATTGCGCCATATAATTGACCCATTTCGATACCGATTTCGGGTTTATTGCTATATTTTAGCTTATGCAACATCTTTTGCACAGGCGTATCTTTGATGAAATAATACAAGGCCGTAGCCGAATGTAAAGGCACACGACCAGCCAATCGATCCGTAAATTCATTTGTTTTTTTCAAATGAAAATGTGTTTTTACCATGTGGTATTCACAGCTGATACAAATATTACTTTCGTCGCCAGCAGAAAGATTATAGCCACAAGCCAAGCATAAATGCGGATAAAATAAGCCTACAAAATCCCTCAAATACGTTTTTACGGTGTTAAGTATCATGGTTTTGGGGTTAATTAAAGAAATGAAGAGAATTAAAATAATTAAAGAAATTAAAATAATAATGTATTGATTATCAATGTATTATATTTTAAAAATTATGCTTGTATGATAATTTTAGTGGAATAAAACTTTCAAGCAAAATTATTTTTTAGTAAAAGTTAATTTCAAGAAAAAAAACATAAAAATCGAAGATTTTAATGCGCTTACTCTGCGTTCTCTGCGCCTCTGCGTGAAAAAACAATTGCAATAAGCAATCAAAATCCCCAATTGAAAACCAATGTAAGTGTATAAAATACCCTCCACTAAAATTGTCATACAACCAAAATTATTTAATTTTACTCAATTCCTTGTGTTTAGTTTTCTCAGATTAAGGTTCGTTATTTTCAATTCAGCTTAAAGGGCGGCACGAGCAGAAACTCTGGTACATCGACATGAAACAACTCGCCATCGAGCTGACGAACCATGAGGTATGTGCCGAACATCTTACCGACATCAGTCATCATATCCGTCCACGATGAATATACGTGCGACTCGTGTGGGCCAATCAACGGTTGTTCGCCCAGTACACCATCGCCTTCTACTTCTCTCAATATGCCGTTTGAGTCAATTATTTTCCAGTGGCGACGAAGTAGTTGAACGGTATAATCGGTGGTGTTTTCTATCGTGATTTGATAGACATACACAAATTTTCCTTTGTTCGCAGCCGAATACTCCTCATTGTACATGGCTTTCACGCTTACTTTTATGCCTTTAGTAACAGCCGTTGTCATGCAATTTATTTATATTTTAAAAAATAATTATTTTAGTTCTTTTTTATTTTTGCGGAGTAAATCCAATACACCCTTTTTATAGTCAATTATTCTATGGTATAAAGTATGTAAGTATAAAGTATTGCAGTTGTCGCAATACCTAATCGACTCACTGTTGGTTATTTACCTCGACTTGAATACTTGATACTCAAATACTTAATACTTTTGGACTGATACAAAGAACCTACTACACTATTTATTTCCACAAAAAATTCAAAAGAATCCTTTTTAAAAAATTACCAAACAAAAGTCTGTTTGAGTTGCAATTGACGAATCTGAATCATCGCCGCCGATGTCTTAGCTTTTTTGAGCTTTGTTTCTTCATCGTTTAAGGCTTTACGCAAGGCTTGTCGTTTACTACTATAAAGCGCCATTTGTTTTTCATCGAAGCCGCGAACCATAGACCCGATTGCGCCTTCGTTGATAGATACCATTTTGCGCAAGCGAACTTCTTCGCTCATTTGTCCCGATTGTGCCGCTGCTTCTACTTCGGCAATATTGTTGAGGCGGAGCAATTGTACATCTTCAGCTTTTACGCGTTGGCGCGCTGTCAATCCATAATAATTTGTCCATTGCTCTACGGCGGTTTTTGCGGTAGCGCGTTGCTCGTCTGTTTGCGCACTCGACGAAGTGCAAATAGAAAGTATAAATAATCCTAGAAATATAAGTTTTTTCATGTTGAAGTCAATAACTTTGCAGCGTGAAATAAGAAAATAAATTATTAAATCGCTAATTTACTATCTTTATTTGAATCATCATAAAAAAAAGAAAAAAGATGTTATTTATTCAAGACGTTTTGGTGAGTGACGAAATCATAGAAGAGCAATTTTTGTGCAATTTGTCTGCCTGTAAAGGCGCTTGTTGTTGGGAAGGCGAATTTGGTGCGCCAGTAAGTGTAGCCGAAACGTTCACACTAACAGAGATATATGAAGACGTAAAACCTTACCTTACCGAAAAGGGTATTGCAGCCATCGAGGCGCAAGGCAAATTTACGTATGACGCCGAAGACAATGATTACGCTACGCCTTTGATCGACAAAGGCCCTTGTGCATATCTCAATTATGATGCGCTCGGTATCGCCAAATGTGGTATCGAACACGCTTGGAAAGATGGTAAAGTGCCGTTTCGGAAACCAATCTCTTGCCACTTGTATCCGATACGCGTGACCGAAAACCCGAACGTTGGTTTTGAAGCGCTAAACTATGATCGTTGGGAAATTTGCTCTGCTGCTTGTACGGCTGGCAAGTCCGCTAAATTGCCAGTCTATAAATTTGCAAAAGATGCCCTCGTCCGCAAATACGGCGAAGATTTTTATGAAGAATTAGACGCTGCCGCTGAATATTTATTGGAGCAAAAAGGAAATTCGTAAATCATAAAGAATTACTTAATTATCCATCGAATAAAGTAAATTTGTACGACTATACTTAATATTCAGTACAATTTGCAATAAACAATAAGCAAAATTTACTGAAAATCGTTGCCTTTGCCAATTGCTTATTGCTTATTAAAACGAGTAAAACACTAAACTACTATTTCACTTTTTTTCTGAGTAAATTCCAAAACGATTTAATCATAATTCATTAATAATCAATATTTTATATCGAAAATAAATTTATTTTTTCAATTTCAAAAAAATGATTTATGGCAGAACACAACGACTTAGGTAAAAGAGGAGAGCAACTCGCCGCCGAATACATAGCCGAACAAGGCTACGAAATACTGGAACGAAATTGGCGTGCTGGACGTGGCGAAATAGACATTATTGCGAAAGCAAAAAATGGTATTTTGATTTTTATAGAAGTCAAAACAAGGAGTTACAACACAATGGGTGAACCCGAAGATGCCGTCAATGAGCGCAAAGAAGCGATTCTGATGGGTACGGCTGGCGTCTATATGGAACGCAATAATTATACTTGGGAAGTCCGTTTTGACATCGTTTCGGTCATCATCACGACAAAAGGACAAATCAAAATTCAGCATTTTGAAGATGTTTTTTTCTAACAAAAAATGTAACCTCCTACTATTTTGAATGATAAAATAACTTCCTCTTTCTTTTGATTGATTTCCGTTCCAATAAGCAATGGACAATAGGCAATTTAAAAACTGGACATTACATAAAAGTAGAAAGCTAAGTTTTGCCAATTGCTTATTGTCTATTTTCATTTAAAACATTACACCTCTTTTTGCCCTCGATTCAAAATCGGCAAAGCTATCAACGACAATACACCTGATGTGATATTGAAAAAGATATTGACTGAAAAAAAGAAAATATTGGCAAACGAAAACGCATCGCTACCATTTATATTATACAACGCCAAAGCCGCAATCACGAGCGCATGATACGTACCCATGCCACCAGGCGAAGGAATCAAGATGCCAAAAGAACCAAAGGTAAACACCATCAAAGCGGCTACTGCGCCAAGGTGTTCGGTTGGTGCAAAAGCCTTGAAGCAGAAATAAGCCATCAAGAAATACATCAACCATATAGAAATGCTATGCACAAAAAGCCAAAAAGGAGAAGCTACATTTCGGATAGATTGTAGGCCTTCGCCAAAGCCTTTTGCAAGCGCAATTACTTTTTTTACGATGCCAAGATCCATAATTCGCTTTCTGAAAACAACTATTAATACTAGAAACAATACTGCACCAATACCTAATAATTGTACAATCGGATGTTGTAAAAGGCTTGTGCCGCTGCCATTTTTCTTACCCATGCTCGATTCCAAAAATCCCCAAAGGGTTTTGTATTCTAGTACAAATGCAAGTCCGATGACCAATAATAAACTAAGCACGTCTATTATTCGATCCACTACGATAGTTCCCATCAACTTTTCGGCTGGTATTTTTTCATAACGTGCCAATGTACCTGCGCGCACCACTTCGCCCATACGAGGTAAACCAAGGTTTGCAAAATAACCAATATTAATAGCCAAAAGCGCATTCCAAAAACCTGCATCGTAACCC